>NZ_JAYGHC010000038.1:0-19194 GCF_034932285.1 Cronbergia sp. UHCC 0137 | reverse complement strand
AAACAATTCAGCAACCATCAGCAGAATTTTGACATCTGACGCACCAAACACACCAGTAATTCCTGTTTTATTTCACACAGTAAGTCCTAAACCAAACCTTCCTTCTGTGCCATAGATAACATCAAATCAAGGACACGATTTGAGTAACCCCACTCGTTGTCATACCAAGAAACAACCTTAAAGAAATTGGAATTTAGTTCAATTCCTGCACCTGCATCGAAAATACTAGAGTGAGTGTCACCTTGAAAATCTGTAGACACAACATTTTCATCCGTATAGCCCAAAACACCTGCTAACTCACCTTCAGCAGCCCGCTTCATAGCCGCACAAATTTCTTTGTAGCTAGTAGCTTTAGCTGTTTTGAAAGTCAAATCAACCACCGAAACATCCGGCGTGGGAACACGGAAAGCCATACCAGTCAACTTACCCTTCAACTCTGGTAAAACCAAAGCCACAGCCTTAGCCGCCCCTGTAGAAGAAGGAATAATATTTTGAGCCGCACCCCGACCACCACGCCAATCTTTTTTACTCGGTCCGTCTACCGTGGGCTGGGTGGCTGTCATAGCGTGAACTGTGGTCATTAAACCTTCAGTTAAGCCGAAGTTGTCATTGATCACTTTAGCAATAGGCGCTAAACAATTTGTAGTGCAACTAGCATTGGAAACAATTAGATCCTTAGCTGGGTCGAATAGGTGATGATTAACACCCATTAACAAGGTTTTTACCTTCTCTGGATCTTTAGTCGGGGCGGAAAGAATTACTCGCTTTGCACCCGCTTGTAGATGATTTTCTGCTCCAGCATAATCGGTAAAAAGTCCAGTAGATTCGACAACATAATCAGCACCCAATTTACCCCAAGGTAACTCTGCCGGATTTCTGAGAGAAACGCAAGGAATAAAGCATCCATCAATTACAATGCCGTCTTCCCTAGCTTCAATCTTGCTTTTTAACCTACCATGTGTAGAATCGTATTTGAGTAGGTAAGCAAGGTTATCGGGTGGTACTAGGTCGTTAATTCCGACAAACTCAATATTCGGATTAGTAATACCAGCACGAAGCACAAGTCTCCCGATTCGACCAAATCCATTAATGCCAACTTTCAACTTAGTCAAAATTCAATCTCCTGTGTTTAGAAACATTTGGGTTAATTTTGTAGGACTTACGCAAATGTCACAGTCAATTTCTCTTGTAGGGTGCGTCAGACTATATAACTTGGCAACAGTCAACAGATTTTCAACATCTGACGCACCTTATTAATATGCCAGATGCGTAAGTCGTGTTTTGGTCTGACTTAGCTGATCCTTACAGGGAGAAGAGGCATAAGGCTGATTTAGCCGGCTTATTTTAAGGTTTCAACAACAAAATCCCCAACTATTTGACTAGCCGGGGATTTTGTTTTAAAGTGTAAATTAAACTTTCTAGCTGGCTATAATCTATAGACTAGCTAGAATAGGTAAATCGGGTAGATTTAGTAGCGGTTACGAGAACCGTAACCACCGCCACCACCACGATTACCACCGCCACCGCCACCAAAGGAACCTCTGTCTTCTCTGGGTTTAGCCTTATTCACTTTAAGGTCACGTCCCATCCATTCCGCTCCGTCAAGTGCTTCAATAGCGGCTGTCTCTTCAGCTTCTGTACCCATTTCCACGAAGCCAAAACCACGTAAGCGGCCTGTTTCACGGTCAGTAGGCAGTTGAACGCGCTTTACAGAACCGTATTCTGCAAACACGGCAGTTAAAGCATCTTGGGTAACTTCATAAGAGAGGTTGCCTACGTAAATCGACATAGATTGTCTCCAAAACCATAAGAGTGTAGAGATGTAGATTCTGGAGATAAGTCTGTAAATACCAAAAGGAAAAAGCCTGTCAATGTTAAAAACAAACCAAATTCGCCGAATCATTTCTCAACTCCCATTATTGCACAAAGTTGAAAAATGGGAAGTATCTGGCAAAGACTTGTTACATATTTTTACATTTGGTGATGTCTATTAACAGTGGGCGGGTGTGGTTTACCAAATTAATTGTCCTCCAATAGAGGATAATTCAACTATCCGCAGGTGATAAAGAACTATTGGAACTAATCCAAAAATTACTCAAACCATGCGATACCTATGTCTTCGATACGCTACGCAAACGGTAAGCTTCGCTAACGCACAACCTACGGAGAAAGATAAAGGGAGGTAGTAGCCAAACTAGGGAAATCAGTGCGGACAGTACCGAGGTTATTGATATTCAACGTGATTCTGAAAATCTATTTCATCTCTAATTAAATGTTCTCGGAAACGATACTATTAAATGAAATGCTAATTGAATGATAACTTGTTTTCAAAACGGTTCCCTTTTAGATAAATGCGTTCATTCATTTTGTTTTTATAATGAAATATTCAAGGATTTATATTTTCCTTCTCCCTAGAGTGATGACACAGAGGTAATCCCGCTTTACCCTCTTCTCTATCTTCTGGTATAGGATCATAACCACCTGGGTGAAAAGGATGACAGCGTAAGATCCGCCGAATTGCCATCCATCCACCACGCCAAACACCAAAGCGTTCAACGGCTTGAATTGCATACATAGAACAAGTTGGTTGAAAACGACAGGTAGGAAGAAATAGAGGTGAAATCAATAAACGATAGCCTTTAATGAGCCAAATTAATAATGTTTTCATCATAAAATACGGTATGTGAGAAACTCAGTTACTGCCAAAATCTAATAAAGTGGTATTGAAAGTAAAAACTTCTTTGTTGTGTCATTATTAAATACATTTGTTGGTTTAGAACCCATTTTCCCATTTTGGGGGCAAATAGCGATGCCTACACTTGGCTACGTCTACGCTACGACTTGGGTAATTTTTATTCTCCTTATCGCCTGGGTTGTTAGTCGCCTTCCCCATAGCGAACCCGAAATCGTGCGAAAAATAGTTCATATTGGCACTGGCCACGTTGTTTTAATCGCTTGGTGGCTAAATATTCCCGCCATAGTGGGAATTACAGCTTCGATTTTAGCTAGTGCCATTACTCTATTATCCTACATTTTCCCCATTCTCCCGGGAATTAACAGTGTTGGTCGCCGAAGTTTTGGGACATTTTTTTACGCTGTCAGTATTGGTATTTTAGTGGCTGGCTTTTGGCATTTACACCAACCCCAGTATGCAGCATTGGGAATTATGATTATGGCTTGGGGAGACGGACTAGCAGCTTTAATTGGGCAACGCTTTGGCAAACACAAGTATAAACTACTTGGCTCTGATAAAAGTTGGGAAGGTTCTTTAACAATGGCTGTTGTTAGTTACTTTGTCAGTAGTGTAATTTTATTTGCAACCCAAGGCAATATCTGGGAAGTTTGGGTAGTATCATTAACGATCGCATTGATAGCAACTACTTTAGAAGCTTTTTCTTTTCTGGGTATTGATAATTTGACAGTTCCTCTAGGTAGTGCAGCCAGCGCCTATATGTTGATTCAGTTACTTACTGCTTAAATATAATTAACCATGCGACGCGATTCCATCTTTTACAAACTATTCAAGCAATTACCTAGTTTATTGTTTGAACTGGTAGACGAACCACCCCCAGAAGCAGAAAATTACCAATTTGAATCCATTGAAGTCAAAGAAACAGCCTTCCGTATTGATGGAGTATTTTTACCACCCGATAACGCAGTTAAAAAAACAGTATTTTTTGCAGAAGTCCAATTTCAGGAAGACCAAGACCTATATCATCGCTTCTTTACGGAGTTATTTTTATTTCTGTACCGTCACAACATCCGTTACGATGATTGGTTTGGGGTGATAATTTTCCCGTCTCGCAGTTTAGAACCGTCAAATCCAACAATACACAGGGCTTTGTTAGCAAGTCCCCAAGTCCGCAGGGTCTATTTGAATGAATTGGGAGATTTGGAAAAACAACCGCTAGGATTGGGGTTAATGTTGCTGACGACGACTCCAGAGAAAAAAGCGGTGGAAGCAGCAAAGTTTTTGCTAGAACAGGCAAAGACAACTGTGGTAGACAGATTTTTACAACAAACGATAATAGATATAGTGACGACAATTATCGTCTACAAACTAACAAAATTAAGTCGGGAGGAAATAGAAGCCATGTTAGGACCTATATTAGAAGAACCACGGGCAATTCGGGAATGGAAACAAGAGGCTCGTGAACAAGGACTCGAACAGGGTCGTGAACAGGGTTTAGAACAAGGTCGTGAACAAGGACTCGAACAAGGTCGTGAACAAGAAGCGCGATCGCTCATTTTGCGACAATTAAACCGAAAACTAGGTACAATACCAAATGTGTTGCTGTCCCAAATTCAACTCTTATCCCTAGAACAGGTAGAAACATTGGGTGAAGCGTTGTTAGATTTTGCGGTTCTGGCAGATTTAGAAACTTGGTTACACGCTCAACAAAATTAAATATAATTCATCATGCGGCGCGATTCCATCTTTTACAAACTATTCAAGCAATTACCTAGTTTGTTGTTTGAACTGGTAGACGAACCACCCCCAGAAGCAGAAAATTACCAATTTGAATCCATTGAAGTCAAAGAAACAGCCTTCCGTATTGATGGAGTATTTTTACCCCCCGATAACGCAGTTAAAAAAACAGTATTTTTTGCAGAAGTCCAATTTCAGGAAGATCAAGACCTATATCACCGCTTTTTTACGGAGTTGTTTTTATTTTTGTACCGTCACAACATCCGTTACGATGATTGGTTTGGGGTGATAATTTTCCCGTCTCGCAGTCTAGAACCATCAAATCCAACAATACACCGGGCTTTGCTAGAAAGTCCACAAGTCCGCAGAATATATTTGAATGAGTTGGGAGATTTGCAAAAACAACCGCTAGGATTGGGGTTAATGTTGCTGACGACGACTCCAGAGAAAAAAGCGGTGGAAGCAGCAAAGTTTTTGCTAGAACAGGCAAAGACAACTGTGGTAGACAGATTTTTGCAACAAACGATAATAGATATAGTGACGACAATTATCGTCTACAAACTCACAAACCTAAGTCGGGAGGAAATAGAAGTCATGTTAGGACCTATATTAGAAGAACCACGGGCGATTCGGGAATGGAAACAAGAGGCTCGTGAACAGGGTCTGGAACAAGGTCGTGAACAAGGTCTCGAACAAGGTCTCGAACAGGGTCGTGAACAAGAAGCGCGATCGCTCATTCTGCGACAATTAAACCGAAAAGTAGGTACAATACCAAATGTGTTGCTGTCCAAAATTCAACTTTTATCCCTAGAACAGATAGAAGCATTGGGTGAAGCCTTGTTAGATTTTGCTGTTCTGGCAGATTTAGAAACCTGGTTAGACGTTCAACAAAAATAATATTAAGATTCAGCAACGCCTAAAATTAAAGCACAAAGACAAATCAAACAAAGCACACTCCATGCGTATTTCTCTAACCTGGCTGAAAAAACTTGTAGAAATTAAACTTAGCCCAGAAGAACTGGCCGAAACCTTGACAATGGCGGGTTTTGAAGTCGAAGATATTGAAGATCGTCGTACTTGGGCAGATGGTGTAGTTGTGGGAAAAGTGCTGGAACGTCAACCCCATCCCAACGCTGATAAACTGAGTGTGTGTACAGTAGATATTGGTGCAGGTGAAACTCTTAACATAGTCTGTGGTGCTAGTAATGTTCGTGCAGATATCTATGTCCCAGTCGCCACTACCGGAACTTATTTACCCAATATCGATCTCAAAATTAAACCCGCTAAACTCAGAGGTGTACCATCCCAGGGGATGATTTGTTCTTTAAAAGAACTGGGTTTACCTACTGATATCGACGGAATTCATATTTTCCCCCAAGAAAATCTCCCCTTGGGTAGTGATGTGCGTCCCTTGTTGGGTTTAGAAGATGTAATATTAGATGTCACAGCCACAGCTAACCGCGCTGATGCCTTGAGTATGGTAGGTATAGCTAGGGAAGTTGCAGCTTTAACCGGTGGAAAGCTATCAATTCCCGAACCCAGTGCAGTAGAAATTACCAAAAGTAGCAGTAAATTAGCTGTAAAAATTTCTGAACCCCAAGCCTGTCCTGCCTATATTGGCACAGTTATTGAACAAATCAAAATTGCCCCCTCTCCCGATTGGTTACAACAATGTTTGCGTTCTGCTGGAGTGCGACCAATTAATAATGTGGTAGATATCACTAATTATGTGTTGTTAGAACGGGGACAACCTCTCCACGCCTTTGATGCAGAACGATTACAATCTGTGACGGGAGGTGAAAATTCAACCGTTGGTGTGCGCTTTGCTGAAGCTGGGGAAACTCTCAAAACCTTAGATGGCCAAACCCGCACTTTATCAACCCAGAATTTATTAATTACCGCAAATAACAAAGCCGTGGCTTTAGCGGGGGTAATGGGTGGGGAAGAAACAGAAGTTCATGAAGATACTCAAAGTCTGGTTTTAGAAGCAGCCTTATTTGATTCTGTCGCCATTCGTCGTTCTTCCCGTGGTGTGGGCTTGAGAAGTGAAGCTTCTGGGAGATATGAACGGGGGGTGAACCGGGCTGAGTTAGAAATAGCTTGTAACCGGGCTTTATCGTTAATTTGTGAATTGGCGGGGGGTGTGATTGTTCAGCAAGAAATTTCTGATACTCGTCCTGATCCTGCTACATGGTCACATTCTATTTTACTACGGTTAGATAAAGTTAACCAGGTGTTAGGACCCATTGAGTTGGGTGAAGAAACTGGGGAACTACAAGAAGAAGATATCGAAAGAATTTTAACTGCGTTGGGATGTGAGTTGGTAAAAAATGGGGAAGCTGCTTGGATAGTGACAGTACCACCCTATCGTTACCGTGATTTAGAACGAGAGATTGATTTAATTGAAGAAATTGCTCGTCTTTATGGCTATGATAATTTTTGCGATACTCTCCCAGATAAAGCGGAAGCTGGCTATTTACCTTTAGATGAGGAATTACAGCGTAAATTAAGGGCTTATCTGCGGGCTGCTGGTTTGACTGAATTAATCCATTATTCTTTGGTGAAGCCAGGGGAAGATAGACAAATTGTTCTTAGCAACCCATTATTTGCTGAGTATTCAGCATTGCGAACCGATTTAATTGCTGGCTTAATTGACGCTTTTCAATATAATTTAGAGCAGGGAAATGGGGCGTTAAATGGGTTTGAAATTGGACGGATTTTCTGGGGAGAGGAAGAAGGGTTACAAGAAACTGATGTATTGGCTGGTATAATTGGCGGTGATGCCACTTTGGGTAAATGGTCAAGGGGTGGACGTGAACAATCTATCACTTGGTTTGAAGCTAAAGGGATTTTAGAAAGTGTATTTCGCCAACTTGGACTGGTGGTGGAGTTTCAGCCGGAAAATCGTGATTCTCGTTTACATCCAGGACGCACTGCTTCTTTGTGGGTACGGGGGATTAGATTGGGGACTTTTGGCCAATTACATCCGCAATTGCGACGAGAAAAGGGTTTACCAGATGCCGTTTATGTGTTTCAATTAAGCTTGGATACGCTGTTGAATGGTTGGGAGGACGAGGAGTTACTTGTTCCCAAGTTTAAATCCTATTCTACCTATCCGGCGAGCGATCGCGATCTTGCTTTTTTTGCCCCAATCAAACTCACAGTGTCGGAAATTGAAAAGGTAATTACCAAAGCTGGTAAGGGTTTGCTGGATTCAGTGGAGTTGTTTGATGAATATAAAGGTGAAAATGTCCCCCCAGGACAGAGAAGTTTAGCCTTTCGCCTAATTTATCGATCTAGCGATCGCACTCTCACCGATAATGAAGTTGAACCCATACACAACAAAGTCCGTGAAGCCTTAGTTGAAAAGTTTGGCGTTAGTTTAAGGAGTTAGAATTTATCAGGGGCGAATATGTATATCTTCGCCCAAAACTGTTGAATGGGAAAAATCAATATTTACCCTGATACTCCGAAAAACAATCCTGTTCATCCTTAAATCCTGTAAATCCTGATATGGCTTGCGCCACGCTACGCTATCAGACAAGAAGTATTAAATGGGACTAAATCAATATTCACCCTGTTCCCTGTTCATCTTTATACCAATTCTGTATAAAGATGCGCCAAATTTAGAAAGGAACGAACCACAGAGACACAGAGAACACAGAGGAGGAAAAGACAAGGTTACAAAATTCAGCGCAGCCTCATAAAGAAATGGTATTAAATCCCGTAAATCCTGATTCAGACAAAAAGTATTAAATGGGAATAAATCAATATTTACCCTGTTCCCTGTTCCCTGTTCCCTGTTCATCCTAATTCAGACAATAAAAAGAAAATATGCCTAAATATATTATGTGGGGAAGTTACTGCGAAGACGTGTTAACTAAACGCGAACCCTACCGTCAAGCCCATTTAGAAGGACTAGCAAAACAGAAAGCATCTGGTGTATTAATTACCATTGGACCCACCAAAGATATAACTCAAGTTTTTGGCATTTACGAAGCCCAAGACGCAGCAACAGTTAGCCAATTAGTAGAAAATGATCCCTACTGGCAAAACGGCATTTGGACAGAATATTCTGTTAAAGAGTGGATTCAAGCATTTTAGTTAAATTAGTTCGTAATTCCTAGTTTAAGGATTACGAATTAACCTTTTAAAGCCCTTTTGAAATTGCGTCTATAGGATTTGTTAACAATAAACAAAGCCGGCCATAGTAACCCCAAACTAATCCGATTAATCAGATTTTTGTCAAAGTGAGTCCTTTGAAACCCAGCCCAAAACCTCCAAATTCCCAACAAATAAATAGCACCTAAGCCAAAAATAAGTAATTCCATATTGACTCCAAGATTCAATCTACAGAGTGTTAGCCACAATGCAATATATCACTTTTATATCATATCATATAAACGCCATTAATAATACTGAAAAAAAATAAAATAATCACCATAAAAATACTTAAATTTTATAGTTTGATTAAATCAAATAAGTAAATACACAGATTAATCCCCAGATACATCTTGTGGAAGTTCCTCAAAAATCAAAATATAGATGAAACTGAATAAAGAAGAATACAAGGTTTCTCTCGGATCTTAAAGCAGCAAAAGCTGCAACTAGGAGGATTTATGCGTGCAGTCTTAATGGCAGGTGGTTCGGGAACGCGATTGCGACCGTTAACTTGCGACCTACCGAAACCAATGGTACCTATACTAAATCGACCCATTGCCGAACATATCATCAATTTGCTTAAAAGACATCACATTACAGAAATTATTGCCACTTTACATTATCTACCTGATGTGCTGCGAGATTATTTTCAAGATGGCGATGATTTTGGTGTGCAGATGACCTACGCTGTAGAAGAAGACCAACCTCTGGGTACAGCAGGGTGTGTGAAAAATATTGCTGAACTTTTGGATGAAACATTTTTAGTAATTAGCGGTGATAGTATTACAGATTTTGACCTCACAGCCGCCATTGAATTTCACAAACGAAAGCAGTCAAAAGCAACTTTAATTTTAACCCGTGTTCCTAACCCCATTGAATTTGGGGTAGTGATTACCGATGAAACTGGGAGAATCCAGCGATTTTTAGAAAAACCTTCATCTAGCGAAATTTTTTCTGATACTGTCAACACAGGAACTTACATCCTCGAACCAGAAGTTTTGGAATATTTACCAGATCATGTAGAATGTGACTTTTCCAAAGACTTATTCCCCTTACTATTGGCCAAAAATGCACCCCTGTATGGATATATTGCCCGTGGTTACTGGTGTGATGTTGGTCATTTAGATGCTTATCGTCAAGCCCAGTATGATGCCCTCGCTAGGAAGGTAAAATTGGAATTTGCCTATAAAGAAGTTTCTTCGGGTTTGTGGGTGGGACAAAATACTTACATTGACCCTACGGCAAGGATTGAATCCCCCGCCATAATTGGTGATAATTGTCGAATTGGGGCAAGAGTACAAATTGAAGATGGGACCATTATTGGGGATAATGTCACCATTGGCGCTGATGCTAATCTCAAGCGGCCAATTATTTGGAATGGGGCAATTATTGGTGATGAAGCCCATCTATCAGCTTGTGTAATTTCTCGTGGAACTCGTGTAGACCGTCGCGCCCATGTATTGGAAGCTGCTGTAGTTGGTTCTCTTTCTACTGTGGGAGAAGAAGCTCAAATTAGTCCAGGAGTGCGGGTTTGGCCGAGTAAAAAGATTGAATCTGGGGCGGTTTTAAACATTAACCTAATTTGGGGAAATACTGCCCAACGGAATTTATTTGGACAACGTGGTGTACAAGGTTTAGCGAATATCGACATTTCTCCAGAATTTGCGGTGAAATTGGGGGCGGCCTATGGTTCTACTTTAAAACCTGGTTCTAAGGTGACGGTTTCCCGTGATCAACGTAATGTGTCGCGGATGGTAACTCGTTCTTTAATTGCTGGTTTAATGTCGGTGGGGATAGATATTCAAAACCTAGATGCGACGGCTATTCCCATTGCTAGAACCTTGATTCCTACCATGTCTGTGGCAGGTGGTATTCATGTACGAGTCCACCCAGATCGCCCTGATTATATCTTGATTGAATTTATGGATGCCAAGGGAATTAATATCACCAAAGCCCAGGAAAAGAAGATTGAAGGGGCTTATTTTAAGGAAGATATGCGCCGCGCCCAAAGTCATGAAATTGGCGATGTAGCCTATCCTAGCCAAGTGAGCGATCGCTATTGTACAGCTTTTGAGAAGTTGTTGAATGTGGCGACTCTCAGCAATAGTCGGGCTAAGGTGGTGATAGATTATGTTTACGCTGTATCTGGGGCAGTTTTACCGCAGATGTTAGATAAATTCGGGGCTGATGCCATTGTGCTGAATGCCAGTTTGAATAAATCGGCGATGACAACAACCAACCGGGAAGGATTGCTGACGCAATTGGGTCATGTGGTGGAAGCACTCAAGGCAAATTTTGGTGTGCAAGTATCGGCCAATGGGGAACAGCTAATTTTAGTTGATGAGTCTGGTTTCCCGATTCGCGGGGAGATGCTGACGGCATTAATGGTGGATATGATGTTAACTGCTAATCCTAGAAGTGCGGTAGTTGTGCCAGTTCATGCTTCTAGTGCGGTGGAACAAGTAGCCCGTCGTCATGATGGTAAGGTGATTCGCACCAAGGCAAATCCGACTGCATTGATGGAAGCTTGTCAAAAAAATCCCAACGTCGTGTTAGGAGGTAGTGGTGAAACTGGGTTTATTTTCCCCCAACTGCATCCGGGATTTGATTCCATGTTTTGCATTGCCAAGTTGATTGAAATGTTAACTATTCAAGAGCGATCGCTGGCCTCTGTCCGCACCGAATTACCCCGCGTAGTTCACAAAAATTATACCATTCGTTGTCCCTGGACTGCTAAAGGTGCGTTGATGCGTTATTTAGTCGAAACCCACCCTGCCCAAAATCTAGAATTAATTGATGGAGTTAAAATTTGTCAACCCTATGATGACAGTTGGGTGTTAGTTTTGCCAGATGCTAGTGAGCCAATGGTACATCTATATGCTAACAGTAACGATCGCGATTGGGTGGATGAAAACTTGAGAAACTATCGTCAACGTGTGCAGACATTCGTGGCTAGAGAACTGGAAAACTATGCAGCCGAGGGTTGAGTTAACGTTGCTGATGAATGGGATGATTTTTGTTTCACGCAGAGGCGCAGAGGCGCAGAGAGTCTAGGTTTACCTTTGGCTTATAATCTCAATTCATCCGGCATTTATGCAATGCGATCGCTCTCATTATTGCAGATATCCCTACTTCTGACTCTGTTTCCTCTGCCTTTCTGCGGTTTATTACCTTTAATTAGTGGGGGATTCATACCCACCACTAATTTATTCTGATACCATTTCTTGATGAGGCTGCGCCGAATTTCCTAACCTTGTCTTTTCTTTCTCTGTGTCCTCTGTGTCTCTGTGGTTCGTTCCTCTTGAAATTGAGCGCATCTTTATACAGAATTGGTATGACTCCTTCTTTAATGTTTTATATTTGGTGATTCTGCTATTTCAAAATAGTGAGATATCCAAGGCAAAACAATCATTATTCCTGCCAAAACTAATAAAAATACCGAAATACCAAAAATTTGATCCCGTGGGATTTCCAAAACACCCCGCAAAATCACTTCTCGTAAAGCTGAAACAATCGTAATTTCTACCGCCGCACCTACAGAAATACTTCGTTCTTGGAGGTAATCAACTAAGAGGCGAAATAACTCTACCAGGATTAAAATAAACAATATATCAGAAGTAACTTGACGCAAATCTAAAGGAGTTAAAAAAGATAAAAACATATCTGCTAATCTGATTAGCATCACACAAAACAAACCCACGCACAGAGAAATAACAATGATATCTTGAAAAAATTCTAGATTACGGACAATTGTATCTCGTTTAAACCAACTATTGACTTCTGTAATTATCCGCTTTGGCATAATATCTTCAACAACAATAGATTATTCTATTTTTGATCATAGATAAATCAAAAATAAAAATAGTATCAAAATCAGCAACAATCAATATTTGATCTTAATTCTGTCGCCATTTTTTCACTATGTCTGCTAACTCTCCAACCAACCAATGATCAAATTGGGGATATATTGGTAAGCGCGATCGCAATTCCCACCCCCCTGGCTGTAAAATGTCTCTTAAATCCTGGGCTTGTAAATGGGGATAATCGGGGTTTACTTCGTCTTTAGGGCTAATTCCACCTAAATCTGTAGCACCAGCAGCTAAACAAGCAAGTAACCAACCCTCATCTTTAACTAAATTTGGCGGAATTTGAATACTAATATCTAATGGTAAAATTTCCCGTGCTTTAGCGATGACTTGGGGTAATTGACGAGGATCAAATGGTTGTGCATCAAAGGTTTGCCGATTTCCTGGACTGTGGGGTTGCAAAATTACCTCTTGAATATGATGATAGGATTGATGCAAAAGAGCGATCGCTCTTAATGTCTCCCACCAATTATTCTCAGTTTCCCCAATCCCCAACAACAACCCCGTAGTAAAGGGAATCTGCAACTCCCCAGCCCATTGTAATTGTCGCAACCTGATATCTGGCAACTTACTCGGTGCGTAGCGATGCACAGTCTTTAATAACTCTGGTGTCAATTGTTCCAACATCAACCCCATTGACACATTGACATTTTTTAGTTTACCCATCTCCTCAAAACTCAGAGGACCTACATTAGTGTGTGGTAAAAATCCCATCTTGAGGGATAACTCACATAAATCATAAATTCGCCCAAACCAGGCCTCACGTCTTGATGAATGGGGATGTACCTCCCCACTGAGGACTAAAATTTCACAGACATCCTCACTTTGTAATTCTTGCAAAATGCCTTTAGCTGCGGCAATAGTCATCCAATCACTTTTACCCGGTTCTGTCCGAAAGTTACAGTATGTACACCTGTTAAAGCACTCATAAGTAGGGACAATAGTGTAAGCAGGACTATATGTAACGATGCGTAAACTATGATTTTGCATAAATGTAACGTTTATGAATAGAAATATACTCTTGAGCAAAAATACTTTAAACCCATATCCTGTATAGCTTACAACCTCTAAACTATAGCCAATTTTACAGTTTTTTCAAAAAAATTTGTTAAAATGTCTTTACAAATCTCAATAAAACGAATAGTATGTACTCATCGGCAGAAAAAAACCTACCGACATCATAAAAAATTAACCGCACTTATAAAACAATGACAACCACCTTACAACAGCGTTCCAACGCTAACGTTTGGGACAATTTCTGCGAGTGGATCACCAGCACTGAAAACCGTGTATACATCGGTTGGTTCGGCGTACTCATGATCCCTACCTTACTAGCTGCTACCACCTGCTTCATCATCGCATTCATCGCTGCTCCTCCCGTTGACATCGACGGTATCCGTGAACCAGTTGCAGGTTCCTTAATGTATGGAAACAACATCATCTCTGGTGCAGTTGTTCCTTCCTCCAACGCAATCGGTTTACACTTCTACCCAATCTGGGAAGCAGCTTCCTTAGATGAGTGGTTGTACAACGGTGGTCCTTACCAATTGGTAATTTTCCACTTCTTAATCGGCGTAGCTTGCTACCTCGGTCGTGAATGGGAACTATCTTACCGCTTAGGAATGCGTCCTTGGATTTGCGTAGCTTTCTCTGCACCAGTAGCAGCAGCAACCGCAGTATTCTTAATCTACCCCATCGGTCAAGGTTCATTCTCTGACGGTATGCCTTTGGGTATCTCCGGTACATTTAACTTCATGATCGTGTTCCAAGCAGAACACAACATCTTGATGCACCCCTTCCATATGTTGGGAGTAGCTGGTGTATTCGGTGGTTCTTTGTTCTCTGCCATGCACGGTTCACTTGTAACTTCTTCCTTGGTTCGTGAAACAACCGAGAACGAGTCACAAAACTACGGTTACAAGTTCGGTCAAGAAGAAGAAACCTACAACATTGTAGCTGCCCACGGTTACTTCGGTCGCTTAATCTTCCAATACGCTTCTTTCAACAACAGCCGTTCACTTCACTTCTTCCTAGCTGCTTGGCCTGTAATCGGTATCTGGTTTACCGCTTTGGGTGTTAGCACAATGGCTTTCAACTTGAACGGTTTCAACTTCAACCAATCCATCATTGATTCTCAAGGTCGCGTTATCGGTACATGGGCTGACGTAATCAACCGCGCTAACTTAGGTATGGAAGTAATGCACGAGCGTAACGCTCACAACTTCCCCCTAGACTTGGCTGCTGGTGATGTTGCTCCTGTTGCTTTAACTGCTCCTGCTATCAACGGTTAATAACTAAGTTTAGTTAATCTAAAAGCGCTCTCCGATATCGGGGGGCGTTTTTGTTTTTGGCTTTTTTTAAGTATAGTATAATTGTTCTTCTTTATAGTCTTTGTATTTTGATTATGAAAGTAAAAGTCTAGTTTATTAATTATTGCACTAAAGCCTTAGTCGTTTTAGATACATCTTAGGAAAAGTTTACCCGTATTGTGAAAGAACAGGTCAGAGGTTTACAACATGAAGATGTAGAAGTCCTCAGTTTAGAAATCATGGATAAATCACTTGGTACGGTGATATTAGAAAAGTAGTCCTGACTATATCCGTATCTAGCAAATTAGATACATTAATATCTGGAGAAGTCTGATCTTTTGGTTTACTAATGTCAATTAATGGTGAATGTGTCGGTAACTCAAAATAAGTGTTAGTTTGGAGATGAAATAGCTCTAAACTGGATCCTGTCGGTTAAGATATATTCTGGTTTTACATAACTAATTTGGCTTGACAGTTTTAAGCTCATAACTTTACTCTAATATTAGTATTATCTATGACAGCCCTATTAGCCAATCCTACCGCCAACCTGATCATTACTTGGCCTTTACTACCAGCAGATTTTGAATTACCAGATGATCCTGTGGAAGACGAAAATCAACCGTTATTAGCTGCTGCTTTGCGCCAAGCCATATCCTCAATTCCCCAATTGATGGAAGATGCTTTAGTAGTTTCTAATTTTGCTCTTTGTGCTGGAATTAATTTTCCCCTTTCAACCAACAAAGAACAGCGAACTATTTGCAAAGCCCCAGACTGGATGTATGTTAAACCTGTTGAACCAAAAAATGTATCTCAAGTTCGTCGCAGTTACACTCCCCACACCCAAGGAACTATTCCCCAGGTGGTAATGGAATTTCTCTCGGAAACCTATGGAGAAGAATACTCTGTTGAGTTTACAGAACGTGTCGGTAAATGGTTTTTCTACGAACAAATTATTAAGGTTCCCGTATATGTTATTTTTCGCGCAACTACGGCTCATTTAGAAGTATATACCCTAAAATCAGAACGTTATAATCTGCAAGATGCTGATGCTAACGGACGCTATTGGATACCCGGTTTAAACCTATTTTTAGGAGTTTGGGAGGGAAGCCATGAAGGTAGAACAGGTTATTGGTTAAGGTGGTGGGACACTGAAGGTAGCCTATTATTGTGGTCTGAAGAACGGGCTGAACAAGAACGTCAACGGGCTGAACAGGAACGCCAACGGGCTGAACAGGAACGTCAACGGGCTGAAAGATTAGCAGAAAGGCTGCGTCAAGCAGGGTTAGAAGTAGAGGAAGGAGATTGAGACTGTTTTAATTTTCTAGGACTTACGCATTGACAAATTTTACTAAATATGTGTTGCGTTTTTTTCTTTCTTCTACGGTGCGTCAGACCTGATAATTTCACCATTATTAGCCATATTTTTCCATCTGACGCACCCTACTAACAAAACTGGAAATGATTAATTTCGGGTGATGCAGATCATGTTTAATTTGTATAGTGTCTAAGTCCTATAAAAAAATAAGTTAACCTATTTTTTGAATTGGCAAAAATCAACTATTAGATAGATACATTTAAATTTTATTTCAGGACTATTGGTTATTTAGTAGATAAGCAATTTCTACTTAATCAAGTTACTGAAAGTTAGAACTATTATGGCAAAGTTTGGCTATCACGCTTCCCATGAGCAGTTTAAACCAAGTGTACTTTTAGAATATGTGCAAGAGGCTTACCAAGCTGGATTTAGCCGTGTATCTTGCTCAGATCATTTTTACCCGTGGAGCGATCGCCAAGGTGAAAGCGGTTTTGCTTGGTCTTGGCTAGGGGCTGCAATGCAGGCTACTCCTCTCAATTTTGGCATAGTTTGCGCCCCCGGTCAACGTTATCACCCCGCTATTATTGCCCAAGCAGCAGCTACTTTGTCAGAAATGTTCCCCCGACGGTTTTGGGTGGCTTTAGGTAGTGGTCAAGCCCTAAATGAGCAAATTACAGGGGATTGCTGGCCTGCGAAGGATGAACGAAATCTCCGTCTCCAAGAGTGCGCTGAGGTGATGCGTCGTCTCTGGAATGGGGAAACTGTCACCCACTACGGAAGAGTGCGTGTAGAAGAAGCAAAGCTTTATACTCGACCAGAACAAGCCCCCTTGATGGTAGGCGCTGCTATTACTCCCAAAACTGCGGAATGGTTGGGTGGCTGGGCGGATGGATTAATCACTGTTTCTCATCCCTACGAAAAGCTGAAAAAGGTTGTCGAAGCGTTTCGGCGGGGTGGTGGTGAAAAAAAGCCGATGTATTTGAAAGTACAACTTTCCTATGCAGCCGATGAAACTACAGCTATTGAGGGAGCATTTGATCAGTGGCGAACAAATATCTTTTCTAGTTCGGTGTTAACAGAGTTACGAAATCCTCAACAATTTGATGATTTAGCTAAATTTGTCAAACCGGAAGATATGCACAAGTATGTACGAATTTCCGCCAATTTTGAACAGCATATTGAGTGGTTAAAAAAAGATATTGAACTTGGTTTTGAAGAAATTTATCTACACAATGTTAACCGAGAACAACAGCTTTTTATTGCAGATTTTGGTAAACGGGTTCTTCCTGCATTAGAAACTTCAAAGGTTTAATTATGCGAATTACTGTCGGTCCACCGATTTTAACGATTAATCATGGTAGTACATTTATGGCTACTGACTTAGACGGGCAAATTAATTATAATACTCATCTGGGAATTTTCTCTGATGACACCCGTTTTTTAAGTCATTATGCTTGTTATATAGATGGTAAACCCTGGGTTCGGTTGACATCAACAACTACTAGATATTACGCTGCACGAGTTTATCTAACAAATCCTATTTTCATTTCCAAACATCAAGAAATCAGCCAAGGTTCTCTATCTTTAATTATTAGCCGCACAGTAGAAGAGGGAATCCATGAAGATATAGATATTGCTAATCATGGTTTAGAATCTGTCAACTTTAATTTAGAAATTGACCTGCGCTCAGATTTTGCTGATATGTTTGAAGTAGAATCAGGGAAATTTGTACAAAGAGGACATATTGAAACTAGATGGGATGAGTCAGAACTTGAATTACAAACAAGTTATCATCACGATAATTTTTATCGTTGTCTAATTTACCAACCTAAAAATTATTCATCAAGTCCGCATTATGCTAATGGTCGTATTACCTTTGAAATTACATTAGATGCGGGTGCAATTTGGCATAGTTGTTGTAAATATAATTTGATTGAACAACAACATATACGGAAAGCTGTTGATTCTTGCTATTTAGAAACTGTAGATTCAACAATTATTAATACAGAAATTGAAAGACGACATGAACAATGGTGTAAATCTATTACAGATATTGTTTCTAGTAATGAGAATGTGGTAAGGCTTTATCGACAATCTATTGAAGATTTAGGCTCATTGCGTCTATATGATTACGATTTTGATCCTGATATTTGGCTACCTGCGGCGGGTGTACCCAAATTTGTAACTCTTTTTGGTCGTGATAGCTTAATTATTAGTTTGCAAAATATGATTGTGCATCCTGGTTTTGCTAGGGGAACATTGAAAAAGTTAGCAGAATTACAAGCTTCTGAATTAGATGATTGGCGTGATGCTCAACCGGGTAAAATTCTTCATGAAATCCGCCGTGGTGAATTAGCATATTTTCAACAAATCCCCCATACACCTTATTATGGTACTGCGGATGCAACGCCTTTATTTTTGATTTTGCTGCATGAAACTTGGAAGTGGTTGGGAGATAATTCACTATTGTATGATTATCGAAATGTGGCGCTTGGTTGTTTGCAATGGATTGATAATTATGGCGATTTAGATGGTGATGGATTTCAAGAGTATCAAACTCGTTCGTCTCAGGGAATAGAAAATCAAGGTTGGAAAGATTCAGGAAATGCGATAGTTTATGCAGATGGAAGTCAGGTAAAAGCACCAAAGGCTTTGTGTGAATTGCAGGGTTATGTGTTTGATGCTTGGATGCGAATGGCTGAGGTTTTTGAGGTGTTGGGTGAGGGTGATTTTGCTGGGGAATTACGTTCTAAAGCGAGAAAATTGCAAATACGTTTTGAGGAAAGTTTTTGGTGTGAAGATTTGGGTTTTTATGCTTTTGCACTTGATTCTGAAAAACAACCAGTGCGATCGCTCTCCTCAAATATCGGTCATTGTCTCTGGAGTGGTATCATTAGTCCAGAACGGGCAGCTATTGTTGTCAAACGGTTATTACAACCCGATATGTGGAATGGTTGGGGAATTCGGACATTAAATACCGAAAATCCCGCTTATAATCCTTTTTCTTACCATCTGGGTTCAGTTTGGCCTCATGATAATGGGATTATTGCTATGGGGTTTAAACGTTATGGTTTTGCTGTAGAAACTACTCAAATCGCTGAAGGAATTTTTAAT
>NZ_JAYGHC010000037.1:37414-52536 GCF_034932285.1 Cronbergia sp. UHCC 0137 | reverse complement strand
TTCCAACACCTGAAGAAACCGCAGAACGGTTAGCTGCAAAACTGCGACAGTTAAATATCGACCCAGATACAATTTGAAGCAATACAGCTAATTTTACGCAACTTTGTTGGGTTTGATTCCTGTAAGTCCAACCATGTAGAGACATTCCATGGAACGTCTCTACTCCTTAACTTACGTTATTTACAACTTTTCAAATATCCTCTCAAGAATTTTTAATTTTCAATTTTGAATTACTCGCAGGATTTGAATCTTAGGGTAAAATAGAAACTGATTGTTTACGATTGCCGAGATCCTCTTTTTTTTCTAAATTAGGTAATAAAGAAATATCAATCAAAGGTAACTTGATTTCTACCGTTGTCCCTTGATTTAAACCTAGACTTTCTAAAGTGATTTTACCACCCATTAGTTCAATTAAATTGCGGGAAATAGCTAAACCTAATCCAGTACCTTCAAACTTACGTGTACTAGTACCGTCAACCATCACAAAAGGGCGAAATAATTTATGCTGTTGAGTAGGATCAATTCCTATACCTGTATCTTTAATTGAGACTATAACATGAGACTTACTATAACTAGGAAACAGTTCTGCGCTAATTGTAATCATCCCTTCATCAGTGAATTTAGTAGCATTGCCAATAATATTAATTAGCACTTGCTTTAATTTAGCAGCATCTACCTTTACAGGTAAAGGTTCATCACCTAAATCACATTTTAATTGTAGTCCTTTTTGTTGAATAGTTACTGATTGCAAATTAATCACCTCTAACAATAATTGACGTAATTCAATTGGTTTTGTTACTACGGAAAGTTTACCTGCTTCAATTTTGGAAATATCTAACAAATCATTAATAATTCCCAATAGATGAATTGCTGTTTCATCGGCTCGTTTAAGAAATTCCATTTCTTCATCTCGATCATCACATAATCCCTCTCTAACTAAACGCACACAATTAATAATGATATTTAGAGGATTTCGTAATTCATGGGAAGTTGTGGCTAAAAACTGGCTTTTTATTTGATTAGCACTTTTAGCTTCTTTCCAGGCTATTTCTAATTCCTCAGCCCAGGCTTTAAGTCTTTCAACCATTTGATCAATCGCTTGTGCTAGTTGGTTCAATTCACGAATTTTAAAGTTATGGGGAATTGGTTGGGCTGCATGATGGCTATGAAGATTTAAAGCATAATCTCTAAGTTCTTCTACAGGGGTTGCTAAGTAAGGTGCTAGATAAAAAGAAGCTAACAAACTCGCACCAATTAAACCAACAGTTAACACAATTAAGATCAGTTTAATTTCTTCTAGACCAAATAGAGCATTTTCAACACTTGTGACTGCTAAAATTAACCATTTTTGTGAATTTTGTGTTGTAGTGGGATTAGCGATCGCTGTATAACCAGCAACTAATTCTTTCCCCTCAGTAAAATACAAATTTGTCGAATCACTACGTCCAATAATCGCATTTTTAACTAAGCTTTGTAGACGTTTAGCATCTGGGTAATCTTTGATATTAGTCCCCACTCGTTCTGCTAATGGATGAACTAAAATTGTTCCATCTTCAGCAATCACGACTAAAGCGCCCATCAGAGAACCGGGCTGATTAGCAGTTTGTTGGTGTAATGTAGTCTGAAGAATTAAAGCATAGGCTAAATTTCCGTAACGATTATAAACTGGAGCAGATAACAATAATTTTAATTGATTTTCTGTTTCTCTTTTACCAGTTGTTCCGGCTTTTGGCGGTAAAATTACTTTAATATCAAAATCTTCACTAGGGGAAGTTGATATTAATTCACCAATTGGTTTTTCTCCACAACTACTAGCAATCATGTTACCCTTGAGGATATTTGTTAATTGAATACAATCAACATGGGTGGGTAAGTGTTCTGCTAAATCAGTGAGAAAACTTTGAACCTTTGTGGCTGAACCTGACTGAATAACTCTTGTTTGGCTAGCAATCAATAAATTAGTTTTCAGAGCAGCAACAGCATCAACAATTTTATCTCCTTGATTGGTGGCACTTTCTGTTAAATTTTGTCTAGCTGTTCTTAACAAACTAGAACGGGCTTTATTCAGGGCGGCAATTTCCCCTACTAATAAAACTGGCACAAATAGTAGCAATATTCTTGTTACTAAAATTCGCCGAAATGACGATTGACTGAACTTAGTCATCAAGTGTCTCACTTCGCATCTGCAAACCACAATAGCAACGATATGCAATTAGACCAGCTAAACAAGGGTTTTCTGTTTCAAATATGCTGATTGAGACTAAAAAACAGCACCAATTCATCATTCAAAATTGGCATAAATGTTTCTTTTTACCCAAATAAAGATTGATTTGACATGACAATTAGTGTATAACCCTATAGGAGCGATTAAATAGTTGAGAGAAATTGAAAAGAACTTGCATCTCTCTATGGATCAGGATTTAATAATGAACGTTGTCTCGTAAGTATGGATTTTTTTAAATCGACAGACTGACAAGAGGAATATCAACTCTATCCAATTAACCCAATGGTGCAAAATCATCCCCATAGTACGGTAGTTTTGGCAATGAGCGCGGATGGAAAAATAGCAGATTTTCAGCGAGCGCCCGCACGATTTGGCTCAATAGCTGATAAAACACACCTGGAAAAACAAATAGCCGACTCTGATGCTGTTATCTTTGGTGCTGATACTCTTCGTGCCTATGGTACAACGCTTACCGTATCAGATCCAATATTACTGCAACAGCGCAAGTCTACCCAACCAATACATATAGTAATTTCCCTTTCTGCCAACCTCAATCCGGAAATTAAATTTTTCCAACAACCAGTGAGACGCTGGTTAATCACAGCAAAACAAGGAGCAAATCTCTGGCAAGGAAGATCAGAATTTGAACGAATTTTGGTTTTTGAAACACCAACGGGAGAAATTGACATTCTTGCCGTTTGGGAACACTTGGCAACTCTACATATAACACGTTTAGCGATTTTAGGAGGAGGTAAATTAGTCGCTTCTTTACTGGAATCTAATTTAATTGACGAATTTTGGTTTACTATATGTCCATTGATTTTAGGTGGTGCGATCGCTCCTTCCCCTGTAGCAGGTGGAGGATTTGTATCGAATTTAGCTCCTAAGTTAGAACTTTTAGAAGTGTATACAGTTGAACAGGAAGTTTTTTTACATTATCGTCTACAAAGAAACAATTAAAAATTAATAATAAACAATAACTCAACTCCTACTCTAAAAATGTTAGAAAAATTAAAACCCCGCTATTCTGTTATTTGGACTCACAAAATTTCTGAAGTACCCCAACCAGCTTGGGATGCTTTGGCTATGCCACTTAAAACTCCCTTTTTAGAATGGGATTGGCTGAATAATCTGGAAATATCTCAAAGTGTGACGGCCAATACTGGTTGGTTGCCAAATCATTTGACACTGTGGCGAGATCAAAATTTAATTGCCGCCGCCCCATTATATCTCAAAGGGCATAGTCAAGGGGAATTTGTATTTGATCACCAATGGGCAGAATTAGCCTCTCGCATAGGAGTAGACTATTATCCAAAACTGCTAGGAATGGCACCTTTTACCCCCGCAGAAGGCTATCGTTTTTTAATTGCCGAGGGGGAAGACGAAACAGAAATTACAGCTATGATGCTGCACGAAATTGACGGTTTTTGTATTAAGCATAAAATCTCTGGTTGTCATTTTCTGTATGTTGATCCCCAATGGCGTTTGGTATTAGAAAAGCAAGGGTATACGCCGTGGTTACATTACAGTTATATTTGGGAAAATGTTGGTTTTAATGCTTTTGATGATTATTTGACGATATTCAACGCTAATCAAAGACGTAATATTAAGCGCGAACGCAAAGCCGTCGAAAAAGCTGGTTTAAAATTAACAGCATTCACAGGAGACGCTATTCCGAAAGCGTTATTTCCTTTGATGTATGATTTTTATGCTGATACCTGTGATAAGTTTGGTTGGTGGGGGAGTAAATATTTAACAAAACAGTTTTTTGAACAGCTATTTATTAATTATCGTCATCGAGTGGTATTTTTTGCAGCTTACAATCAAGAAAATCAAGATCAACCAGTGGGAATGTCCTTTTGTTTATTTAAAGATGAACGACTTTATGGGAGGTATTGGGGTAGTTTTCAAGATATAGATTGTCTACATTTTGATGCTTGTTATTATACACCAATTGAATGGGCGATCGCTAACGGTATTCAAACCTTTGATCCTGGTGCTGGTGGTAGACACAAAAAACGTCGCGGTTTTCCAGCTACACCCAATTATAGTCTACATCGTTTCTATAACAATCGCTTAGGGCAAATCCTCCGTCCCTATATTCACGAAGTTAATCAAATGGAAGCAGAACAAATAGAAGCTATTAATGCGGAGTTACCTTTTAGTAAGCAAGATACTGATTAAAGTCCAAAGATCAACTGTATGATTAATAAAAAGTTCCACTGGGAGGGAAAAGTTCTCCAACTAAAAGGTTCTGTAATTAAGGCAGTTTATAAATCTGTGATTTTTTACGGCATTTATGGTGTTTTTGTTTCTATACTCTACTATTTTAAATTGCCTGTCTCCCAACCAATTTTAGGTAGTGTCATTCCTAGTATAGTTTTAGGATTATTATTAGTTTTTCGCACAAATACAGCTTATGAGCGTTTTTGGGAAGGTAGAAAAATTTGGGGTTCTATTATCAACACAGTCCGAAATTTAGCCCGACAAATATGGGTGTCAATTGATGAAATGTCCATTGGAGATAAAGATAACAAAATTGATACGTTGAATTTATTAGTTGCTTTTGCTGTAGCGACTAAACTACATTTACGAGGTGAATTAATAAATGCTGAAGTAGAAGACTTATTGCCAACATATCGGTATATAGAACTCAAGATCGTGAATAATCCACCTTTGGAAATAGCCTTTTGGATTGGTGATTATTTACAACATCAGTATAATCGAAATTGTCTGAATATTTATCAGTTAATATCTATGGAGAAATTATTGAATATTTTAGTAAATGATTTAGGTGCTTGTGAGAGAATTTTAAAAACACCAATTCCTATGGCTTATGTCATTCATCTCAAGCAGTTATTATTATTATATTGTTTATTGTTGCCCTTTCAAATAGTCCAGAATCTTGGTTGGTGGACAGGTTTATTTTCGGCTTTAGTTAGTTTTACGTTATTGGGTATTGAAGCTATTGGTTCAGAAATCGAAAACCCCTTTGGTTATGATGTTAATGACTTGCCAATAGATGCTATCTGTGACACAATGAAACGCAATATTGACGATTTAATTAGTCTCACACCCAGCCTAAAAACCTACCTAGAATGAGTAACATCAATAACAACAGTACGGAATCGCACGATTAAATTATCTGCGCTCATCTGCGTTTATCTGCGTTTAATTATTCTTATTGCTATGAGTTATGCTAAACTAGCGCGTAACTGCAACATTCACCCGGTTTAAATTTTCAACTCGTTGTTATCACAGAAAAGTATTTATGGCTATTTTAGATTCTAAAGGTCGCTTATTCGGCAAAATCAACTTACTCGATTTAGGTGCTGCGCTGGTAATTCTGTTAGTTATAATCGGGATCTTTGTATTTCCTGGAACTTCCGGTTCTGTTGCTCAAATTGGCAGGAAGACAGTACCGATAGAGGTAGATCTAATAGTTCGTGGTTTGAATGTACGCGATCCTCAACAATTATTCAACAACGGATTTAAAAAAGATGGTAAAACTAATGTAATTATCCGCAATCAACCCTATGGTCAAATTGATATAAAATCTATTCAACAGTTGCCAAGAACCCTCACCGTTTCCCAACCTGATGGTTCTGTAAAAGAACTACCAGATCCTAGAGAAAATGTGTTTAATACAGATTTTCTTTTGACCTTAGAAGGAAAAGCTGAAATTAATGATAGTGGTCCAATTTTAGGTAACAGTAAAGTAAAAATCGGAATGCCTTTTGAATTAGAAGGTTTTAACTATAACTTTAATGCTTCTGTGATTGATGTCCGAATAAAGGATAAGTAACAATGACTTGGGAATTTTGGATTGATCGGGGGGGGACATTTACAGATATTGTTGCTAAAAGCCCTAATGGTAAATTAGTAATTCATAAACTGTTATCAGAAAATAGCCGCTATACTGATGCAGCAATACAAGGAATTAGGGAAATTTTAGCAATACCTCAAGATGAACCCATCCCATCTAGCCAAATTAATGTAGTCAAAATGGGGACTACGGTAGCGACAAATGCCCTATTAGAAAAAAAAGGGGATTCCACTCTCTTAATTATCACCCAAGGATTCGCCGATGCCCTACGCATTGGTTATCAAAACCGTCCCGATATTTTTGCTCGGCATATCATTTTACCAGAAATGCTCTATGAGCAGGTAATTGAAGTAACAGAACGTTACAGTTCCCAAGGTGAAGAATTAATTTCCCTCAATCTTGAGGATCTTCGTCCCCAAATGCAAAGGGCTTTTGAGGATGGAATTCGTGCTTGTGCGATTGTGTTCATGCACGGCTATCGTTACACCTCCCACGAAAAACAAGTGGCTAACCTAGCGCAAGAAATTGGATTTACCCAAATTTCTGCATCTCACCAAGTGAGTCCCCTAATGAAATTAGTTAGCAGGGGAGATACCACCGTTGTTGATGCTTATTTATCACCAATTCTGCGTCGGTATGTAGATCAGGTAGCCAGTCAGTTGGGTAATTCCGTGAAACTGATGTTTATGCAGTCTAACGGGGGACTTGTTGACGCAGAAAATTTCCAAGGCAAAGATAGTATTTTATCAGGCCCGGCAGGGGGCATTGTTGGGGCAGTTCAGACGAGTTTAATGGCTGGGTTCAAAAAACTCATTACTTTTGATATGGGTGGCACATCGACCGACGTAGCCCATTATGATGGCGAATATGAACGCAGCTTAGACACAGAAGTTGCCGGAATCCGCTTGCGAACCCCAATGATGGCAATACATACCGTCGCTGCTGGTGGTGGTTCGATTTTGCAGTTTGACGGTTCTCGTTATCGAGTCGGTCCCCAATCAGCCGGCGCAAATCCGGGGCCTGCGTCCTACTCTCAAGGTGGACCCCTGACGGTGACAGACTGTAACGTGATGGTGGGGAAATTGCAACCAGGGTTTTTCCCCCAAGTGTTTGGGGTGAATGGTGATTTACCGTTAAATGCAGAGATAGTGAGGCAGAAATTTAGGGATTTGACGGATTCTATTAACGATCATCGCACACCGGAAGAAGTCGCAACGGGTTTTTTAGCGATCGCTGTTGATAAAATGGCCAATGCGATCAAAAAAATCTCCCTTCAGCGTGGTTATGATATCTCTACCTACACGTTATGCTGTTTTGGTGGTGCCGGTGGACAACACGCTTGTTTAATCGCTGATGCTTTGGGGATGACACAGGTATTTATTCATCCATTAGCAGGGGTGTTATCTGCTTACGGCATGGGTTTGGCAAATGTGCGGGTATGGCGAGAACGGGCAGTAGAAGCGGTGTTAGATTCAGGTTTATCTCCCCAATTAACAGCAGTTTTGACTGAGTTAGCAAGGGAAGCAGCGACAGAATTAAACGACGAAGAGAAAATTGAAATCAATCAAAAGGTGCTGTTACGGTATGAAGGAACTGATGTACCTTTGATGGTGAATTTTGCAGATATGGTAGAAATGCAAAACCAATTTGAGGAGTTACATCGTCAGCGTTACGGCTTCATTGCACCAGAAAAGCGGTTAATTGTCGAAGCTGTAACTGTGGAATTGGTGGTACATCATCAGGCACCCCAGGAAGTTGTTGTTAATCGCAGAGATGATCGTCTTCCTGAAGTTGTGGCTAGAGTGCAGATGTATACTGCTGGGAAATGGTGGACGACTCCAGTTTATCAGCGAGAGGATTTGCAACCGGGAGATTGTATTTTGGGTCCTGCTATTATTGTAGAGTCTACAGGTACAAATGTGATTGAACCAGGTTGGCAAGCTGAGTTAACTCCACTTCAACATTTGGTCTTGCAACGTTCTTTAACCACTACATCTTTAGCCACCACTTCTCAACATCGTCCAGATCCCGTAATGCTGGAGATATTCAATAATTTATTTAGAGCGATCGCGCAACAAATGGGTATAACATTACAAAATACCAGTTCCTCTGTCAACATTAAAGAAAGACTAGATTTTTCTTGTGCCATATTCGACCATTTTGGGCAATTAATCGCCAACGCACCCCATATTCCCGTACATCTCGGTTCGATGAGTGAAAGTGTAGAGGCTTTAATTACCAGTCATGGAGACAAAATCAAACCCGGTGATGTTTTCGCTGCCAATAATCCCTACAACGGTGGAACTCACCTACCAGATATCACTGTCATCACCCCAGTATTTTCTAATTCTTCTCATCTTCCCATCTTCTACGTTGCTTCACGGGGACATCATGCAGATATCGGTGGAATAACTCCCGGTTCAATGCCGCCCCATAGTCAGAATATCACAGAAGAAGGAATTTTATTAGATAATTTTCCCTTAGTTGTAGATGGGAAGTTCTGCGAACAAGAATTAGTTGAATTACTCACCAATTCACCCTATCCAGCTAGGAATATCAACCAAAATATCGCCGATTTAAAAGCCCAAATTGCTGCCAATGAACAGGGAGTAAAAGAACTTAATCACATAGTCGAACAATATAGTTTAGAAACCGTTCAAGCATACATGAGGTTTGTTCAAGATAATGCCGAAGAAGCAGTAAGGCGTGTAATTGAAGTTTTGAAAGATGGGAATTTTAGTTATAATTTAGATAATGGTAGTGTAATTCAAGTTGATATTAGTATTGATAGAGAAAACCGCAATGCCAAAATTGATTTTACGGGAACTTCACCTCAACAACTAAATAATAATTTTAATGCTCCTGCCGCAGTTTGTAAAGCAGCAGTTTTATATGTTTTTCGTACTTTAGTTGATGATGATATTCCCTTAAATGCCGGTTGTATGAAACCCTTGGAAGTTATTATTCCTGAAAACTGTATGTTAAATCCCCGTTATCCTGCGGCTGTTGTTGCTGGAAATGTGGAAACTTCCCAAGCCATTACCGATGCTTTATATGGTGCATTAGGTGTTTTAGCAGCTTCTCAAGGGACAATGAATAATTTCACTTTTGGGAATGAACGCTATCAATATTATGAAACCATTTGTGGTGGTTCTGGTGCAGGTGCAGAATTTGATGGTACAGATGCAGTACAGACGCACATGACAAATTCCCGGTTAACAGATCCAGAAGTATTAGAATGGCGTTTTCCGGTAATTTTAGAAAGTTTTAAAATTCGTGAAAACAGTGGAGGAAAAGGAAAGCATCATGGAGGAAATGGAGTAATTAGACGTTTACGGTTTTTAGAAAAGATGACTGCGGGAATTTTAGCAAATCATCGTCTAGTTGCACCTTTTGGTTTATCTGGTGGTGAACCGGGTAAGGTTGGTAGAAATTATGTAGAAAGATGTAATGGAGATATTGAAGATTTACCAAGTAAAGCTGTAGTAGAAATGAATCCAGGAGATGTGTTTATAGTTGAAACCCCTGGTGGTGGTGGTTATGGTTAGAGGATTTAAACGCAGATGAACGCAAATAAACGCGGATGAAATGATTTCAAACTCTTACTCTCTGCGACTCTGCGCCTCTGCGTGAAACAAAATCATACTCTTAATCAGCAACGCCGAAAATTTCTGTATGATCATGTTTTAGTTAGTCTGTGATTGCGTTTGCAAATAAGTAAATACAGACTTATCTCCAATATCAGGAGGAATCGCTTGGAATACTTTCCGCAGTGCAAATACTAGAAATAAAATTGCCCAAATTCCTAATAAAATTTGTTCTGCTTGAATTGGTAAAATCCCGACTAAATGACCTAGTAAAAGTAAGGGAACAATCGGTGTTAAAATTTTAGTTTCGAGACGATTGAAGCAAAAAGCTTCTTTGATATAAATTCCAGTTAAAGCCGCGAAAGTAAACCCGATTCCTAATATAGTTAGTGGTTGATTGTAGACAGTGATAGCAAATGGTTGATTGTCAAAATGTCCAACCATGAATGCTGCAATACTACCAATTAGCCAGAAAGCTTGTAAGACTCGGTGCAACAATATCATGTAAATATGAATAGTTAATAAACTAACACCAAGAGCTAAACAAAAACAACTGTATAAAGGGGTAATGGCTTGAATAGCTGCGGGTTGAGGATAGAATAAAATTAAAAAACTGCCCACAGCAAAACAGAGAGATGCTACCATTAAACCAGCACGATAAATGATTACACTTGTGCGATCGCTCTCATTTATTGTAAACTGGCCAAACTGACCTTGATAAACCTCTGGTGTAGACATTGTTTGTGTCGTCATAAAAAACCCATTTCAAGAACTCTCTATTTCTAGTCTAAGAAACTTCTGCCCCAAATGCTATCCTCAGTCCCCAGAATACCATTAAAATAGCGATCGCTAACCAGTCACTCACTCTTAATCTTAGATCTTGCCATTGGACTTGATGTTCATTTGGACTGGTAAACCCACGCACAATCATCGCATTTGCCATCTGTTCAGCACGCAAAAGCAAATTTTCTAATAATCTCTCGGTTACAATTAACCAAACCTGAACTCCCCCTTTAAATCCTAGCTTTTTCCAATTAATTGCCCTCGTCATCACAGAACGAACTAAATTTTGAACTTCTTCTAAAACTAAGGGAATAAATCGTAAAGATAAAGTTAACGTTAAGGTAATTTCTGTAACGGGGATCTTAAATCTTCTCAGGGGTTGCATTAGGCTTTCTATCCCAGAGGTAATTTCTTCTGGTGCGGTTGTCAACAAATACAAGTTAGTGCTATAAATCAAGGTAAATACTATTGTACTTAAACTAATTGCTAAATCTAAAGAACGACGAGTTACCCTCACAGGTCCTTGCTGAAATAGCACATAACTATATTCTTTTTTGCTAATTGGTGAGTGTGGAATTACCTGATTATTTTTAGCGTTGATTGGCTGAGTTAAAACTTGTTGATTAGCTGGTAAACGAGGTTGATAATTGATTCTTAGTGCGTCAGGACTGATAGAACCAAGGATCAATACCATTAATGATAGTAGCAATAACCAGCCCATTTGTTGTCGCCATACTCTCAGAGGAATTTTGGCAAATAAGGTGATAATAATTAATATTGCTACTAATAATACCCGCCAATAGTTGTTAGCGACAACATAGCTAGTTAAAAAGCTCAATAACCACATTAACTTGACTCGCGGATCTAGTTTATGCAGCCAAGTTAGGGGTTGTTCTAAATAAAGTCCTAGTGGGAGCGATCGCAGTAAATCCATTTGTTCTATACTGGGTAAAGGTGGCGAAAGCTAATTCGCCTGTACTTTATTTTACGCGAGTTGCTCGATTGAGATTCCCAATTTCTGCATCCCGGACTTTTTTACTCCGCCAAAATAACCGAATGGGAGTACCTTGAAAACCTAGTTGTTTGCGGAATTGTCTTTCAATGTAACGGCGATAATTTTCGTTGAACCGTTGGGCATCGTTGACAAATAGGGCGAAGGTTGGCGGTTGGCTGCTAACCTGTGTACCATAATATATCTTACCTTGACGACCGCCCCGTGAAGTCGGTGGAGAATGCCAACTAATGGCATCTGTTAGAACTTCATTCACTACGGAGGTGCTAACACGGCGTTTGTGTGCTTCTGCGGCTTTGTTCACCAATTCTAATATCTTTTCTACCCGTTGTCCCGTTGTGGCACTAACAAAGATAGTATCTGACCATTCGGTGAAATGTAACCGTCCTTCCAAGGTTTTTTCGTAGTCGTAGATGGTGTAAGAATCTTTTTCTACAGCATCCCATTTGTTAACGACAACTACACAAGCGCGTCCTTCTTCCAGAACTCGTCCTGCTAATTTTTGGTCTTGTTCGGTTGCTCCATCTATAGCATCTAATACTAATAAAACCACATCAGCGCGACGAATTGCTTTGAAGGCACGGTTAATACTAAAAAATTCTGTGCCATATTCGATATGTTTCTTTTTGCGAATACCTGCGGTGTCAATCAGCCGATAGGTTTGTCCATCTCGTTCGATTACTGTATCTATACTATCACGGGTTGTTCCAGAAATGGGGCTGACGATCGCTCTTTCTTCCCCAACGAACGCATTTAATAAGCTGGATTTACCCACATTGGGGCGGCCGATAATGGCAACTTTAATTTCGTTGGTTTCTGGTAATTCTTGCACAGTAGGGATGTGATTGAGTAATTCGTCTAAAATTTCCCCTGTCCCGCTACCATGAATTGCTGAAATAGGGTAAGGTTCACCCAATCCCAATTCCCAAAATTCACTAGATTGGATTAAACCTTGATCTGGTGATTCACATTTATTTACTGCTAATAACACTGGTACTGGTTGTTGACGCAACCATCCAGCAATTTCTTCATCTGCTGGCATTGGGCCTATTTGTCCATCGACGACAAAGATCGCTGCACAAGCCTCTGAAAGGGCGATTAATGCCTGTTGGCGGATTAAAGGGAGAAATTCGGTGTCGTCGTTAAAAACTAGACCACCTGTATCGACAACTAAAAATTCGCGATCGTTCCAAAATGCTGGTCGATAAGTGCGATCGCGCGTCACCCCCGGTTCATCGTGGACGATCGCTGTTTGATCGCCGGCGAGTCGATTCACTAGGGTGGATTTGCCCACGTTTGGGCGGCCGATAATTGCTACAATTGGCAGTGCCATAAATCAAAATGCGTTAGTGCTGAGTAGTACATTTGGTGCTGAGTTTCATTTGTACTTTATTTACCCAGCACTGACTGTTTTAGTCAAACAACCACTATACCATACTTTATCATTTTAAGTTGTATTTTAAAAAAATAAGTTACAGACCTGCCTGTTGTTACTAATCAGGGGTTTAGTAAAGCAAGGGGTGAGAAGTTGGTATTGAACGCAGATAAACGCAGATGAACACAGATGAACACAGATAAAAATTGATATACTAAAAACAGTAATGGCATTTTGGCATTACATATTCAAACATTGATGATATATTAAAATAATTGCCTGGATAGATGATGAATTAAATATTTATGACGGTTTAAATCATCGTTATTTTTATTTATTTCATCTTATATTCTATCTAAAAACCTGTTGATATTTGTATTATTGTTTCCAACCTTCAAGGTGCAGTTGCCACTTTCAAGCTATTAATTTAGGCGGGTTCATCACCCGTCTTTTTCTTTTTATACCATTTGCAATAAAATGATAAACTATAAAATAGAACAACAGTTTTGATCTTGATTTGTGCTGTTTTTAATCATTTTTTAATATCCATATTTGCTATTATCATTTTTTTGGTGATTTGGATAGATACCATAGGAAGATGCCTAATTCAAACTAGAGGAGTTAAATTGTATTGGGATGTTGTTATGCACTGGATTTATATTAAGGTTTGGCTTACCCCCAAACCTTTTTCTCGTATATAAATACAGCGATAAATGTTGCATTTAATAAATATAGCAGGAGTCAGGAGAAACATATTGCGGTACTAGCGCCAAATTTGATCAACTACCGTGCCATCTGTTGCGAGTAATTCAATATGTAAGGGCATTTGTCCTATAGCATGGGTTGAACAACTTAAACAAGGGTCAAAAGCCCGAATCCCTGCTTCTACACGATTTAACATTCCTTCGGTAATTTTACTTCCTTGGACAAAATGACGGGCAATTTGGGCAACTGTACGATTCATTGCTAAGTTATTTTGACCAGTAGCAATAACCAAATTTACTTTTTGCATTAAGCCATTTTTATCAACATGATAATGATGAAATAATGTACCTCTTGGTGCTTCACTTACACCCACTGCTTTTAGTTGGTTAATTCCTGCTTCTGCGCGGAGATGTGTTGAGAGAATATCAGGATCATCTAGTAAAATTTCTATTTGTTCAACACAGGCTAAAATTTCAATTAACCGGGCGTAGTGATAGAAAAAAGAGGATGTAACTGTACCTTTTCCATAACTACGAAATTCTCGTAACTCTTTGTCAGCTAAAGGTGTACCAATGTGACTACAAATATTTAATCTGGCTAGGGGTCCAACGCGATACATTCCACTATCTAAATGACAATGATCGCTTTGGTCAGGATAGCCTAAAGGTCGATAATAAGGAGATTTTAAATAAGAGTCTGTTTGTACTGCTTCTCCGATAATTTCGTGATAGTTAGAAGGGTCAATTTGATCAGCAATAATATTTCCTGCACTATCAACAAAACGCAGGTTTCCATCGTAGGTTTCCCATAAACCTTCAGCAGTGACTAATCCCATAAATAAACTAGGGAAATTACCAAAGGTTTGGGCTTCTTTTTCGTAGTTTTTGAGCAGACGTTTAAAAAGAGCGATCGCATTAATAATAGTAGTACGAACTTCGGGAATCCGTTTTTGGATGTGGATACGTGCCTCATTTGTCAAGGGTTCACGGACTCCACCTGGAACAGCCCAGGATGGATGAATTTTTTTTCCTCCTAATAATTCAATCACTTCTTGTCCAAATTGGCGTAAACGAATCCCCCCGCAAGCTAATTCTGGTTGAGCAGCAATTAACCCAAATATATTACGTTTTGCAGGGTCACTATCCATCCCTAATAATAAGTCTGGGGCGCTAAGATGAAAGAAGCTTAAAGCATGAGATTGGAGTATTTGTCCCAGGTTCATTAATCGCCGTAGTTTGGTGGCTATTTTTGGGATTGTGACAGCAAGAATGTTATCTCCTGCTTTAGCTGACGCTAATAAGTGACTGACGGGACAAATTCCACATATTCTAGCAGTAATTCCGGGCATTTCCCACAAAGGACGACCGACACAAAACTGCTCAAAACCACGAAATTCTGTAACGTGAAACCGCGCATTACTAACTTGTCCAGTATCATCAAGATAAATGCTAATTTTGGCGTGTCCTTCTATGCGGGTAACTGGATCAATAATTATTTTTTTCATGATTAAATTTAGGATTTTATTAAATTGGTGATTGGTAACGCTACTTTATCTTCAGAAGAAGGAAGAGAGTTTTTGTAGGTTGGGTTAAGCGACAGCACAACCCAAC
>NZ_JAYGHC010000037.1:0-37128 GCF_034932285.1 Cronbergia sp. UHCC 0137 | reverse complement strand
ATACTTTTTTTAAAGTTCATACATTCTGGCTTCTAAAGCTTCTGGATATTCATCACAGTAATCTTCAAAAGCTGTTTTTAAGGGCTTCTTGTCTTTTTGATGGGCAAGTTCTGCTTGTATTTCTTCGACCACATCCCAAGCAGATGCACATTCTGGAGAATTTATGCCTTTGCTATCACAAATAATTCGCGCTTTTTTAATTTCGTCTTGTAGTTCTTGTTCTAATAAAATTGCGCGGGGGTTTTCTAGAGAACTACTGTGAGCTAAAATATCAGTGAGTGAAATAATTCCTAATAGAGTACCGCTAATTACTGGCGCACGATGGAGATGATGATCGGCAAATAATCTAGCTACATATTCTAAACTTAATTCGGGATTGACAACAATACAGGGTTTAGTCATTATTTCATAAACTCTTACCTGATTTGGGTCTTTAGCATAGGCGATTACTTTATAAACAATATCGCTTTCTGTGACGATGCCATAAGCATCTTGTGGATGACGACGATCTACAATTAATGCTCGCCAATCCCTCGCTTGCATTAATTTTACTGCTTCTGATACTGTTGCCGAACTGCGAATCATGGCAACGTCTTTGGTCATTATATCGGCTGCTGTTAACATATTTTACCTCTGAATAATTGAAGATAAAAAAAACAAGATTTCCTTACACAACTGGTACATTATTAACGTGCATCAGACTATATAAATATTGTAAATAAACAAACGAATTTTTGATATCTGACGCACCCTACAATGGATTTTTGGTGTGATATTTGCGTAAGTTATACGAATATTTAACTTAACCAAATTTGATTAAGTCGCGTCCTTCTAGATGGGGGTTTTCTCCTTTTAATAATGGTTCTAGTGCGGCACGAATCCGATAGGCTGAAGGTGGACAACCCGGTAAATAAATATCAACTGGGACTATGTAATGTACAGGTACAACTCGATCTAATAAGGGTGGAATTATTCCCGGTGCGTGGGGAATTTGTTGATTAAGATCGGCTTGTTGGATGTAAGCTAATTGAAGAGTAGGTTCAGCACCACCGAGAGGATTTCGTAAAGCGGTAACATTACCAGTTACAGCACAATCACCGAAGGAAATTAATGTTTTGCTGCGTTGTCTAATTAGATGAATTATATCTAGGTGTTCTTGATTAGCGATCGCTCCCTCCACCAACACCACATCTACACCTTCTGGATATTCTTTAATATCTGCAAATGGACTAAATACTAAATCTACTTGTGCGGCTAAATCAATCAACCATTCGTCCAAATCTAAGAAGGACATATGACAACCAGAACACCCACCCAACCAGACTGTTGCTAATTTTAAACGAGTCATTATTTCTCCATTTAACTATTAATTAATGTTCGCCATTCTTTAACTACAGAAACAGGAACATAAATATTGATAGATTTTGCCAAAGGAAGCGGTATTGCTAGAGTTAAAGGTGCTTGAGGTAATTGAGATAAAATTTCTGTAAAATCGTATTGACCAATAGTTGGTGCTGGTGCTTCATCTAAAAAAACATCAGTAGCAGTCCAAACTTTTCCTGTAGTTGAGGTAATTTTTAGAGGTTGGGGGTGAATCAATTCCGCAGTTCCAGGAAACCCAACTAAACGGAGATTGATAGTTGATTTGTGAGTAGGAGATGTTTGTTTAAATAGAACAACCTGCCAAACTTTTCCTGATTGATCATCTAATTTTACTTGTGAACGATAAATTACTTCTCCGGGTGTTGGTTCTAAACGATTAACAGCAGCAATTACCATTTCATCTGAGAGTGTCCCTAAACTCAGAAAGATAAATATCGTCAATGTTCCCAACAATAACAACCACCAAAATATCTTTTTCATGATTTTTTAAGTTCAATTAAACTAACTAAAAATTCCATTGTTTTTTCTCCCGTGCGGTGACTAAGAACTCAATAGTAGAGCGATCGCGCTTCATCTCTCCCACACTCGAACCCTTATTAAACAACGCCCCAGTAGGACAAGCATTCACACATTTACCACAAGAAGTACAAGTTTGAGAAGTACCCCAAGGCTGATTTAAATCAGTAATTACAAAAGATTTTGATCCTCTTCCAGCCATATCCCAAGTATGAGCGCCTTCGATTTCATCACATACCCGAATACAGCGAGTACAAAGGACACATCTATTGTGATCAACACCGAAAAGATGATGGGAATTATCAACAGAACGGTGAGGGAATTGGTAAGCTAAACGGACATGATCCATACCCATTTCAATCGCCAAATCTTGCAATTCACAATTACCATTAGCCACACAAACAGAACAAATGTGATTACCTTCAGCAAAAAGCATTTCTACAATAGTGCGACGGTATTTTTGTAAGCGATCGCTATTCGTGATCACCTCCATTCCCTCAGTCACCTTAGTCACGCAAGCAGGTTGTAACTTATTACTTCCAGCAATTTCCACCAAACACAGCCGACAAGCACCCACATCCCCCACACCTTCCAAATGACATAAAGTAGGAATATGAATACCCGCCTCTTGCGCCGTTTCTAGTAAAGTTTGATCCTCAACTGCGCTAACTAATTCACCATTAATTGTTAATGTTTTGACAGCCATAAAAATAATGAAGAGGGAACACGGATTTAACGGATTACACAGATGACACGGATTTCAAGATTATCCAATTACCAATTACCAATTACCAATCACCAATCACCAATCACCTAATCAAAGCCAAATATTCATCTCGAAAAAAACGTAAAGTGCTAAAAACAGGATTAGGTGCAGATTGACCCAAACCGCATAAACTGGTATGTTTCACCATGTCGCATAATTCCTCCAACAAATGCAAATCAGCCGGCGTTGCATCCCCTTGACGAAACTTAGATAACAAATCATGTAACTGGACAGTTCCCACCCGACAGGGAATACACTTCCCGCAAGATTCATCCATGCAAAATTCCATGAAAAAGCGGGCGACATCCACCATATTTGTGCTTTGATCCATGACAATCATCCCGCCAGAACCCATAATCGAACCCAGATTACTCAGGGATTCATAGTCTACAGGAGTAGCAAATTCTGAAGCGGGAATACATCCCCCCGAAGGACCCCCAGTTTGTACCGCTTTAGCAATACCGTCATCGGGAATACCACCACCCATTTCTTCGACGATTTGCTGTAAAGATGTCCCCATCGGTACTTCAATTAAACCCGTATTGCAGACCTTTCCAGCCAAAGCAAAAACCTTTGTACCTTTACTTTTCGCTGTCCCGATACTCGCAAACCAATCAGCACCTTTGCGAATAATAGAAGGTATATTAGCCAAGGTTTCCACATTGTTAATTAAAGTCGGATATCCCCACAAACCAGACTCAGCCGGATAGGGTGGACGGGGACGGGGGAGGCCGCGTTTTCCTTCAATAGAAGCCATTAATGCAGTTTCTTCACCGCACACATAAGCCCCCGCACCGATGCGGATATCTATTTTAAAATCAAAAGGAGATTCAAAGATTTGAGAACCGAGAAGACCGAGATGTTGGGCTTGACGAATGGCAATTTCTAGCCGACGAATAGCGATCGCATATTCTGCCCGAATATAAATATAACCTTGATTTGCACCGATCGCATAGGCAGCGATCGCCATCCCTTCTAAAACCCGATGGGGATCACTTTCCAACACACTCCGATCCATAAATGCACCAGGATCACCCTCATCTGCATTACAGATCACAAACTTCTTTTCCCCTGGAGACTTAGCCACAGTCGCCCATTTCAACCCTGTCGGATAACCAGCACCACCCCGTCCCCGCAAACCACTTTTGCTAATCGTCTCAACTACCTGATTGGGTTTCATCTCCCGCAACACTTGGTAGAGTGCTTGATAACCCCCCGCAGCAATATAAGATTGAATACGTTCTGGGTCAATTTTGCCACTGTTTTCTAGGACTATAGGGAATTGCGCGGTAAAAAATGGCTGATTTAGGTCACATTCTTGTAAATTCTCCTTTTCTCCATTAATAATTGCTTCTGCATCCTCTGGTTTCACTTTTTCATACAGCGTTGAATTTCCTGCGTTATCCACCTGAACCAATGTTCCTTGACAACACAAGCGCATACAACCCACACCGGAAACTTGTACAATATCCTCTAAACCCGCAGCTTTGACAGCAGCATCAAGATGATCTTTTACCGCTTGGGAATTAGCAGACAAACAACCCGCAGCAGTACAACAACGAATTTGTAGAGTTTTAGTTTGAGAAATTTCTTTTTCAGCTATTTCTAGTAATTCAGTTAGTTCCATTTTGCAACCATCCTTGGATGCGTTCAGAGACTAATTCCGGGTTTTGATGACCTAAAACTGTCCCATCAAATACTACCGCCGGCGCAATTCCGCAAGCACCGAGACATCTGGCCGTTGTTAGGGAAATTTGACCATCTGGGGTAGTTTCTCCAGCGCGAATCTGGATAGATTTTTCTAAACAAGTCAAAATAACTTGAGCGCCTTTGACATAACAAGCAGTACCGATACACACCACGCAATTATGAACTCCTTTCGGTGCGAGGGAAAACAGATGATAGAAAGTTGCTACCCCATAAACCCGACTGGGTGGTAATTTCAGGCTATGGGCGATGTAAAGTAATAAATCCAGTTCTAAATAACCAAACAGTTCCGAAGCCCGGTGAAGAATTTCAATTAGTGCATCTTGTTGATATTGATGACGCTTGATAGTTGCATCTAGCATCTTCAACCGTTTAGGGGGTGGAATTGAAGTTTCCATGATTTTTGACCTAAACAGGACTTACGCAAAATATAACTCTAACCCTCATTCCTCTGTGTTCTCTGTGTCTCTGTGGTTAGTTTATTCCGTAACTTCTACTAAATCAGCTTTAACTGCTGACACTGGCAGTTTCAGGGGTGATTTCAGTTGCTTTAGACTTAACAGGAAAATGTACAATATGGGCTGAACAAGGGGCATGATGTAAAACATAGTTACTCACACTACCGAGTAATAGTTCCGTCAGTCCAGAACGACCCCGCCGCCCCATGATAATCAAGTCAGCATCCCAACCTCTGGCTAACTCACAAATCATCCGCCCAGGACTACCAGAATTTTGTGTAAATTCAGTATCAACACCTACTGTATTTCCTTGGGCGCTAAAGGCTTGTAACATTTGCAAACCTTGATTTTTAAATTCTTGCCAAGTTTGTTGATATAATCTAAAACTTTGCTCACTCCACCCCGCAGAGTAATCAACATTAGATAACATTACTGAGTCGGGACTGCCTTCTTCCTCTGGAGATAAAACGTGTAATAGCATTAATTTAGCTGATGTTAATTTTGCTAAACCTAATGCTTGCTCAAATACCTCTTGTCCCATATCTGAGCGATCTAATGCGACTAAAATTTTGTTAAACATAGATTACCTGCCAGTGATATAAAAAGTTGGATAAATTGACCTAACCGCGATCGCCTTCTGAGGCTCTTGGTTGTACATCTATAATTATAACCAAACAATTTGAGGAACTTGTGAGGATGGATTCTCTAACAACACAATATACTGTAACTGTTCTTAATTTAATTTAATTTAATTTAGTTTTAGCGATCGCATCCACAAATATGATAAACTGAATGTATAATATTTACCGTTTTTGACTTTCCTAATTTTAAAAACTTTAATTCAGGCAAACTTTTAAGATGAAAATTTTAGTTGTAGAAGATGACAACTTAAATGCTTATGCACTCACAGCCGTTCTTACCAATCAAAATTATGCCGTTGAAGTAGCTACCGACGGTGAAGCAGCTTGGGATTTAATCGAAACCTATGATTATGATTTAATTCTTTTAGATGTGGTATTACCAAAACTAGATGGTATTAGTCTTTGTCGAAAAATCCGATCTAGCGATCGCCAAGTCCCAATTTTATTATTAACAGGTTGCGATAGTAGTCACGAAAAAGCCATTGGTTTAGATGCCGGTGCAGACGATTATGTAGTTAAACCCTTTGAACAAGAAGAATTAGTAGCCCGTGTTCGCGCCTTATTCCGTCGTGGCAGCATTACTTCTCAACCTATATTAGCATGGGGCAATTTACAACTAGATCCTAGTAGCTGTGAAGTCACCTACATCCAAAATACCCTTTCTTTAACACCCAAAGAATATGCACTATTAGAACTATTTATGCGAAATAGTCGCCGAGTTTTTAGCTGCGGTATGATTTTAGAACATCTGTGGTCTTGTGAAGATACACCAGGAGAAGAAGCCGTTCGCACCCATATTAAAGGATTGCGAATGAAGTTAAGAGCAGTGGGAGCAAATAGTGATTTAATCGAAACTGTATATGGAATTGGTTATCGTTTAAAACTTCAGGAACAGGAAGATATAAAACCTCAATTTCAGCAGCAAACCTTAGCAGCTATTGGGGGAATTTGGCAGAAATTTCGCGGACGGGTGAATGAACAGGTAAGTATTTTGGAGAATACTGCACAGATGTTAACTCCCGATTTGCAGCAAAAAGCAATGCAAGAAGCCCATACTTTAGCCGGTTCTTTAGGAACTTTTGGTTTACCGAATGCTTCCAAATTAGCAAAAAAAATTGAAAAGTTACTCAAATCTGCTCAACCCCTAAATGCAACCGACAAGAGTAATTTGCAAACTTGGGTGAAGTTATTGCGTCAAGAAATTGAAGGTAAAAAAACAGAAAAATGGCAAGATAAAGGAGAATTACCCCCAACTGATTACCCAGAATCGAAGATATTAGTGGTAGACGATGATCCGCAGATATTAGCATTGTTACAAACTTTACTTAGTCCTTGGGGATTGAGAGCGATCGCCCTCAACGATCCCCGACAATTCTGGAAAACCCTGGAAAATGTCCAGCCAGATATGCTAATTCTAGATGTAGAAATGCCCCATATCAACGGCATTGAACTATGTAAATTAGTTCGCAATAATCCCCAATGGAGTGAGTTACCAATTCTCTTTCTTACCGTCCATAACGATGCAGAAATAGTCAATCAAGTATTTAGCGTTGGTGCAGATGATTTTGTCAGCAAACCAATCATTGGCGCGGAATTAGTCACCCGAATTATTAACCGGTTAGAACGGGTAAAACTATTACGACGTATAGCTCAAACCTATAATAACCAACTCAATGAACTAGAATCAAAAGTTGCACAACGCACTGCTGAATTAATTACCCTTAATCAACAATTGCAGTCCCAACTAGAGGAAAAACAACACACAGAAGAAGCATTGCGAATTTCCCAAACTCGGTTTGAAGGAATTTTAAGCATTGCTGATGATGCAATTATTTCTATTAATATCAATCAGCAAATTACTTTATTTAATCAAGGTGCAGAAAAGATTTTTGGCTACTCTGCTGAAGAAGTGATGGGAAAACCCCTAGATTTACTATTACCAATACGCTTTGCTGAACAACATCGCCATCATGTCGCTGATTTTCGTACATCTCCTAATCTAGCCCGCAAAATGGGTGAAAGACGCGAAATATTCGGCCGTCGCAAAGATGGAACAGAATTTCCTTCTGAAGCTTCTATCTCCAAATTAGATATAGGTCATGAATGTGTTTATACGGTGATATTGCGTGATATAACTAATCGCAAACAAGTAGAAAAAATGAAAGATGAATTTGTGTCTGTCGTCAGCCACGAACTGAGAACTCCCTTAACTTCCATTCACGGTTCTTTAGGAATGTTAGCCAGTGGATTGCTACCAACAGATTCCGAACAGGCGAAACGATTACTACAAATTGCAACTGATAGCACTGATCGTTTAGTGAGGTTAATCAATGACATCTTAGACATTGAGCGCATTGAATCTGGTAAGGTAAAAATGAAACCAGAAATCTGCAATATTCAGGATTTAATTAATTCAGCAATCAATATCATGCAGCCTTTAGCCGATAAAGCTAACGTGAATTTATCTATTTATAACTTATCTATTCAACTATGGGCTGATCCAGATCGAATTATCCAAACTTTGACTAATTTGTTGAGTAACGCCATTAAATTTTCTCCTGCTGGTGCTACAGTTGCGCTGAAGGTGGAACAACAAAATGATCAAATGCTGTTAAGTATTCAAGATCATGGACGAGGAATACCACCTGATAAATTAGAAAGTATTTTCGAGCGGTTTCAACAAGTTGACTCTTCCGATTCGCGCAACCATGAGGGTACTGGTTTAGGCTTGGCTATTTGTCGCAGTATAGTACAACAACATAATGGAAATATCTGGGCGGAAAGTAAGTTGGCTGAAGGTAGCATTTTTAAGTTGACCCTGCCGATTTTAGTTTCTCCCTACTGACAATCATAGAGTTCAACCATAGAACCCTTTCAGTTCCTCCTACCTCTTGAAGTTATTAACTCAAGTTGCTAGTTATTAATTTTGCGGATATTTTGTAGTGTGTAGGGTGCGTCAGACAGAATAATTTAGGCTAAAATCACTAATTTTAAGTTTCTGACGCACCTTATTTGATCTAACTATCAACTTACGTTATTAGTCCTATAACAACATTAAAATGATGACAAAAAAACGAATTTTAGTAATTGATAATGAGGAATACATTCAAGAAATAGTCAAGATTTGCTTAGAAACTGTAGCAGGTTGGGAAGTAATCACCGCAGGTTCTGGGAAAGAAGGTATAGTTCAGTCCGAGATTCATCAACCAGACGCAATTTTACTAGATGTAATGATGCCAGATATGGATGGATTGACAGCTTTTGAGCATTTACAGGCAAATCCAGCAACAAAGGAGATTCCAATAATTTTATTAACTGCTAAAATTCAAGCTGCTGATCGTCACCGCTATGCTCAACGGGGAATCAGTAATGAAATAGCTTTCCAACCACCCAAAGTAATAGCTAAACCCTTCCAACCCTTAGAATTAGCGGCTCAAGTAGCAGCAGCTTTAGGTTGGAATTTGGATAAGTAGAAGATAATTTTATAGTTGCTCTATTTCCGTCTTTAATTGCATGATATCCGAATGTAATTCGATAAAATTAGGAAGATTAGGATATGTATTAATACCAGGTGGAGGAAGTACCGACTTAAAAAAAATATCTAAAGAAATGTATTTAGGCTGGACTATCTGCATAGCTTTTTGAATATCTTTACCATGAAACCAAATTACAGCAGTTTTCAACTATTTAAACCACACTCTTATTTTTTCTCGTCCTTTCTTACTTTGGGGTTGCTGAATTGAGGTATGAAATTGGAAAACCAAAAAAATGAAACTCTTACACTCTGCGCCTCTGCGTCTCTGCGTGAGATATAAAAATGTGGTTCATTCACCTGAAATATGTTGAAATTGGCAGCATCAAAAAGATCAGAATTTTATTGTTTTAGTTAGAAATTGGAAATTCTGGGATCTGAGACGAAATTGCCAAATATAATTCTTCTAATATTTGAGTTAATTCCTCAAGTGTATAATCATTGGATAACATATCAGGCTGTTCTATTTCATCAATCAATTGTTCTAGCTCAAGGGTTATATCATCCATCTTCTTAGGTAATTATTTGGATAAAAGAGAAGGTACAAATTTTGTTGATTTATGATGTTTATCCGTAAATTAGGGCTTTATTTTCATTTTATCAAAATTTTAGGTTTATTTACGGATTTGTCGATCGCTAATTACATCCATTCTGCTAACAAGCTACCATCTACCTCTTTCAACCATATAATGTTGATTGACTGATGGGTTATTTGAGGTTGGTCTAATACGGCTTGTGAGTTAACTTCAAATGTATTAACGTTAGCGTTTTGGGGAAAGCGGTTGTTAGTCGATTGCATTTTTTTAGTTTCTTTGGGGTTGATACTTATAATATTCACCTAATCTGACAAAATTAACAGTGATGAGACTATCTAGAAACTCGTGAATTTCATCACTTTTAAATCTGATGGAAATTAGTGAAAATCTGTGAGTTAAATTGATTTAATTTGTGAGCTATACTGCTACTGGATGTGATTGGTATCACTAAAACCTTGGTTAAAGTGTTCCAAAGCCAGTAACAAGGTCTAATCAAACTCGTTCCCTGTTCCCTCTCATCATGATAGACACTAACAACTTTCTGCTACGCAATCTTTGGTATTATGCCCTCCCTAGCCATGTTCTTAAACCAGGCCAGATGGTTGCTCGTACTTTTTTAGGAGAACCAGTTTTACTGACTCGGAGGTTGGATGGTCAGGTTTTTGCAGTGAAAGATATCTGTCCCCATCGTGCTGTACCATTAAGTTGTGGTCGATTTGATGGACAGGAAGTAGAATGCTGTTATCACGGCTGGCGATTTGATCCTGGTGGGCATTGTGTTGCGATTCCATCTCTATTACCAGAACAGAGTATGGATTTGAGTCGCTTTGATGTTCGATCCTATCCAGTCTATGAAACCCAAGGCAATATTTGGATATACATAGCAGATGGAGATAACTCTCAAACCAGTGATCCAGCAAAAGAAATTCCTGTAATTCCAGGTTTTAGTGAACAATCACCAGAATTAGTGGAGGTGATGCGGTTTCCCTGTTTTATCGATCATGCTGTGACTGGTCTGATGGATCCTGCCCATTCTCCCTATGTTCATCGTGTATGGTGGTGGAGAGCGGGTGAACTCCATGAGGAAGTGAAGCAATTTGATCCTTCGCCTTATGGCTTTACTATACGACGACATCAATTATCAGAGAGTATGGGTAGATTGTACTGGCTGATTGGTGGTGGGTTGCCAGAAGTAGAAATTTCTTTTCGCTTACCTGGAGTTAGGGTGGAAGAGATTACCCTGGGGAAACATCGAGTCTGTAATTTAACCGCAGTGACTCCTATTTCTGAGACTGAAACAGACGTAACTTTTGCCCTTTACGGAATACCTGCTGCGTTAAAAATATTCAAACCTTTGATGTATTTACTGGTGCGTCAGTTTTTGGGACAAGATCGAATGGTTGTGGAAAAACAGCAAATTGGATTGAAACATGATCCAGTGTTACGATTAATTAAGGATTCTGATATGCAAGCTCAATGGTACTATCAATTAAAACGGGAGTATGCTAGGGCTTTGTCAGAAAAACGGGAATTTGTTAATCCTGTTAAGAGTCAGATTTTACGGTGGCGTGCTTGAGTAATAGAAACAAGGACAGGAAACCCCCGCCCGACTGGATCTTACTGATCTAAAAACTGGGTTTAGTCTGTAGTTTGTAGGGTGCGTCAGACAGAATAATTTAGGCTAAAATCACTAATTTGAAGTTTCTGACGCACCTCATTTCTGTATTTTACTGATCTGAAAACTGGGTTTAGTTGCGTTTTTTTAGTAGGTCTTTGTAGATCGGAAAGTCAGGTTTGAGAAAATTACGCACAGCAGCAGTTATATCTTCTTGTTTGAGCAAAGGTTCTCCCATGATAACTGCATTCACACCAGCATCAGCAACAAAGGCTAAATCGGCAGAGTTTTCAATTCCTGATTCACTGAGGACTAGAATACCTAAGTTTTGGATGTGCGATCGCCTCTGTGCCATTAGTTGTTCGGTTATATTAATATCAACAGTAAAGTCTTCCCAACTGCGATTATTAATGGTTATTATGCGGGTATCGTCTAATTTTAGTACCCGATCTAATTCGGCTAAGTTGTTGACTTCGATCACAGCGTTCATCCCTAAATAGTGAATTACGGCTGTTAGGTTCTGTATTTGCTGATCTGTCAAAATAGCGGCGATTAGTAATACTGCATCTGCACCGGCCGCCCTAGCTAGATAAATTTGACAGGGATTAAGGATAAAATCTTTGCATAATAGCGGTACTGTGACCCGATAACGGATAGCACGCAGATGTTCAAATCCCCCCTGAAAAAATTTTTGGTCGGTGACAACAGAGATACAAGTTGCTCCTCCCCCTTCATAGGCTTTAGCGATCGCTATTGGCTCAAATTCTGTCCTAATTATCTCTTGATTAAGCGATGTTTTCCTGATCTCTGCGATTAAACTAGGTCGGTAAAGACTTTGCTGTATAGCCGTAAATAAATCACGAACAGTCGGGGCTGCTGTTAATTGACGCTGTAAAGAAGCCAAAGACATTTCTTTTTGAATTTGTTCAACTTCTAGCTTTTTCTGCCACACAATCTCTTTCAACATGGATTGTAGTCGATTGTTATAAATTGTACTTGGGTATGTCATGACTATCACCTGTTTTCTCCTAATTAGCAGGTAAATTTGACTTAGAACCAGCCAGTAGACAATTATTTTTGAGTAATCTGATATAAGTTCTGTAAGGAATGTAGTCCATTGGGTTGTAGCCAGAAAAACGTAAAATTAAAACACAAGCCCATGAATACTTGCCACATATAATTGCTTTAATTATTTCCTCTACTTCGTCTGTATTTATTTTCTTACCATTTGCTGTATTGGAATTAGCAAAATTTTGAGTCATGATCTGCACTCCTGTATCTAAATTTAAATTGGTCTATTAATGCAAGTTGCTAGTTATTAATTTTCGGATATTTTGTAGTAAGGGGGCAATGGACAAAATATTCGAGTTTGTATGGCTAACCCACCCAAGCTATCAGAAATCATTTAGGAGTCCTATAAGTAATGAGACAGAATTAATTACACAACTTACTTCTTTATTAAGCCTACTCAAAGTTCAACACGCCAGACATGAACTATTTTTTGATCAACCTGTCTATTTTTTCGCTCTTTACTTTTTTCTTGATTATCGTTTACTTCTCAAAACCAAAATTTTGACTACGTGGGTAAACAGAAAAAAACCAAAGATGTAACGAAAAGTAAAATTTCCCAAAATCTATTCCCTTGTCATAACGACAATTTTTAACGCTAACCTACTGATTGCTCGCTTAAATATTGTTAAATATATTATAGTGATCTGTATCACAGATTAACTGTAATTAGAATCACTATTAAATCTGGTGAAACTCAAAAGCTTTTTATTCCTTATGATAGATGTTTTGGTATATTCATCCATACTTTAATGCCTTACAGAGGAAAATAAGTGAATTTAAACTAAAAAGCGAAAATTTACTGGATTAACCAATGCTTAGAAATGTAAATTTAACTTAATTAAGTTTGACAAATTAATGTAGGTATGTTATAATCATTTTTTGTTTATTTGTTAATGACAAAAAATCTTGATAGAAAAGAAGTCTTGAGAAATTTTACTTTTCCTTACATATTTCTATTTTTCCCCGTCTACTTAGGACTTGTTAAATAAAGCTGAAACCTGAATAAAAAATGTTTTGATATGCAACTAAAGTGAAAATCTTGGTTTTTTATTGGTAGGATTAAATTTATTCAAACTACATTTATGGAAATGACTTTTGGCAGTCATAGTTATCTGTAGTATCCAACTTCTACAGATTACTCAGGACTATTGAAAGTCTGGAATTTGACAAAACCAGTTTACCTTAAGGGTTGATTAAATATATGGAGGATAATCTTGTTTTAATGCTTATACATTTGCCCAGGTGTTATTTGTGGGGCTTTACTCGATTATCAACTCAATTATTGTAAGTAGGGTTATGACTTCTGGAAATGTAACTTTAGATCAAGCTAATTTTCAGTTAAAAGTAGAAGCAGCAACGGAATTGGGATTTGCCAACTTACTGATTAATCAAACTATAGATGCAGCCTTTTGTCTAGGGAAGAATGGTAAATTTCTGTATGTTAACGATGCGGCTTGTCGAATTACAGAATATTCTCGTCAAGAACTACTGAGGATGACATTAAATGATATAGATGTGAATTTTTCGTTAGATACTTGGTTAGAAAAATTGCAATGTCTAGAAATGCAAGATTCCTTAACTTTTAAATCTCGCTACTGCACAAAGGGAGGAAGGATATTTTTAGTACAAGTTTCTATTAATTATCAAGAATATCAAGGTAAAAAAGTTGTTTCTGCCTTTGTTCGAGAACATAGTGATATAGAATTAGAGTTATATCAAGCTTTAGAGCAAGCACAACAACTCAGTGAACTGAGAGCGAATTTTGTTTCGATGCTCTGTCATCAACTTCGTACTCCGTTAAATGCTGTTTCTTTTTCTAATAGCTTACTCAAACGGCATATCAATGAATTGTCAAAGGATAAAATAGAATTATTGTTTGACCATATTCAAACAGGGGTTGAGCAGATAAACCAAATGTTAGATGATATTCTGTTTTTAGCACAAACGGAGTCAGCAAAAATTGAATGCGAGTCAGTACCTTTAGACTTGGTGGAGTTTTGTCATGATTTAATAGCACAAATTCCAATGAATGATGGTCATAAACCAATTAACTTTATTTTTCCAGATCATTGCTCGCCTGTTTGGATTAATAGTAAGTTACTAAAACCAATTTTAAGTAATTTACTAGATAATGCCATTAAATATTCTTCTGGGGAAAGTTTAGTAGATTTAAAATTGACCTATAAGCCTGAAAAGGTTATCTTTGAGATAAAAGATAGAGGATTGGGTATTCCTATCATAGATCAAGAAAAAATATTTGAACCATTTTGTCGGGGTAGCAATATTAATGATATTCCCGGTACTGGTATGGGTTTATCTATTGTTAAAAATCTTGTGGATTTACAAGGAGGTGAAATTAAAATGATTAGTGAAGTTGGTGTAGGAACAACATTTACTGTAATCTTACCATCAGTCAGGTGTTATGATTCTGGAGGTTAGATAGTTTCTATATTGATAAAGTTTGATGCTGTATTGAGATCCTCCTAAAATCCCCTGAGAGGGTGTTTGAAAAGTCTAAATTCATACTCGCCCTGGCGACTAGAAGTCGCGGCTATACAGACAAAACCCACCTTCGTGGGTTTCAAACCCTTAATCTTTCGTTAATCCACGCAGGTGGACTTAGCTTGTGTAGTAGTGTATCCCTTACGGGAGCCGGAGGCTCTATTATATTCGCCCAAAACTTTTAAAACATCCCCTGACAAAGGGGGGCTTTGAACCTTGATTGCGGGTAACTGAGGGTGCTTGATACGTGAGCAGATAGAACACATTAAAGGTAGAGAAACCCCACCTCTACAGATTTAGTGATTTACTGAATGCCTTGATTATTTTATGTTTGCATAATACTCATCACACACTATCGTAATCATTCCTTTCCAAAAATTTTATTGGTTACAACAATGATGAGCAAATTGTCGAAAAAGATTCTTGTGATTGAAGATGATGCTTTGAATCGCAATTTATTTTTAATTGGTCTTGAAACTAAAGGTTTTGAGACGATAGGTGCAGAAAATGGACTGATTGGGATTGAGAAAGTTCAAGAATATTTACCCGATTTAGTCATTTGTGATCTGGTGATGCCTGATCTGGATGGTTACGATGTTTTGGCTAGGTTGCGTCAAAGTCCGATAACGGCAATTATACCTTTTATTTTTCTCACAGCTAGTAATAGTCAGGAATCAAGGAGAAAAGCGATAGAATTGGGGGCAGATGATTATATTAGCAAACCTTGTACAGTGGATGAGTTGGTTAGAGCGATCGCTATTCGATTAGAAAAACACGCGCTGCTCAAAAATTGGTATAGTAATCACCCTTCTAAGTCTTCACCATTGCCAGATACACTACTAATTAATCCAGAGTCCATTTTTCCCCCTATTCCCCACCTAAAAGAAGTTTTTGATTTTATTGAGCTTAATTATCACCGAGGAATTACTTTATCTGATGTTGCAGATGCAGTGGGTTATTCTCCTGCTTACTTAACCCATCAAGTTAATAAACAAACGGGGGTAACTGTAAATAACTGGATTGTCAAACGTCGCATAGCAGCAGCATATCCTTTATTGACTAATACTAATCAGACAATTGAAGAAATTGCCACCAAATTGGGTTATCAAGATTCCTGTTATTTTTCTCGTCAATTTCGCCAATATAATGGGTTATCTCCGAATACTTGGCGAAAGCAACAGCAAAGGATTCAAGCTGCTAAAAAGGCAAAGTTACAGTTTCTCAGAAATCCAGATTTAACAGAGCGGATTCCCTGTTAATTTGTAAGTATTTAGGATTTACGCGCTGTACAAAATGCAGATGATATGTATGAAGGAAATTGTCTAGTTTCACGCTTTTGTCATCCCATATTAGTGCGGTGCGTCAGATAGAGGAAGTCTGTTAGATGCTCAATTATCGGGTCTGACGCACCCTACAAGAGATAGAATTGATCATGCTTCATAAAAGCTGTTCGAGTTCAATGTGATGATTTCGAGAAAATCTAACTTCTCTCTACTCCTGACTCCTGACTCCTGACATTAATTTTCCTTGGGTTTTGTTAACTGCTGTATTAATAACTGTACTGCTAACGCTAACAATCCCAAGGTAACGATCGCAAATATTGCCATTCCTAAAGCTACTATACCCACAACTAAAGTCCGAACGGCTGAACCAATATTCATTACCATGGGGTTATCTGAATGGATGGGTTTAGCTGCGAAGGTGGTAGCGATCGCAATCATTAAAGAGTACATTGCATAAGCTAGTCCTCCAGAAATTGTTGCCCCTGTAATACAGCGTAGTGGGGTTGGTGCGGGGGTAGAAGAATCTGGGGTGATATTTGGTTCATTCATGGTGCTATCTTGATTCCATGGGAAATAGTGCGGGTTATAAACAATTCTAAATCCTGATCAGGAATTGCTTCCCGGATCTGCTGTTTAACAATGGTTGCTTGTTGTGGGGATTCAACGATCGCAAATACCGAAGGTCCAGAACCAGACATCATTGTTCCTAAAACACCTGGTTGACGTGCGAACAGTTCCCGCAACTCTAAAACTTGGGGATAGGTTGGTAAGACCACCTTTTCTAAATCATTATGTAGTTTTTGGGCGATCGCTGTGGGATCTTTTGCTAAAATTGCTTTGACCATTTCTCCCGAATGGACTGCGTTAGCACGGGCTGTTAAACTGTCGGTATCCCTAAGATAAGTATCACCAAACTGTTGTCGATAGGTGTTATAAGCCCAACCTGTGGAAACTTCCAAACTGCGATATTTTGCTAATACTATATGTAAGTGATCTAAATTGGGTAAAGGGGATAATTGCTCACCTCTACCTGTAGCGATCGCACTTCCCCCAGCAATACAAAATGGCACATCAGAACCCAGACTAGCTGCCAGTTCTGCCAATTCTGACTGAGTTAATCCCAAATTCCACATTAAATCTATCCCTACTAACACTGCTGCGGCATTTGTCGATCCTCCTGCCAATCCTGCCGCCACGGGGATATGCTTTTTAATAGTTATGTCAATTCCGCCAAAATTGCTAAAAGCGTCGGGGAATTGTGCCGCCATCAGTTCTGCTGCCCTGTATGCCAGATTACTTTTATCTGTCGGTACTTGAGGATGGTTACAGTGAACGCGGAAGGTGTCAATACTCAGGGGTTGGAGATAAATTTGGTCTGCAAGATCAATGGTTTGCATGATCATTGCTAACTCATGATATCCATCAGCGCGGTCGCCGATGATTTCTAAATACAGATTGATTTTGGCTGGTGCTATCAGGTTATATGAACGCATTTTTAATAAAAATTATTAAATCAGGAGTATGTAATTATTCAGGATAACAGAATAGCGATCGCAGTTATCCGTTCGATAATAATGTTATTATAAAATAAGCCTTACGCCACCTGTTCTGGATAAACTAAAGCAATTTAGGCTATAATTGTCACAAAACTAATAGAGTTTTTATATGAATACACTAGAAATTCGTGAACAAATTCAAAAATATGTTGATCAATTATCACCAGAAAGACTATTAGTAGCGGCTGATTTTTTAGCGTATTTAGCAGACAAAGAAGATAATGATGCAACCCAAGAGCTATTGAAGATCAAGGGTTTTAAAGAAGCATTTTTAAAAGCAAAAAAGAATGTTGAAGAAGGTAAGGTAATTTCTGTTGAACAACTCAAGCGAAAATATTAACCAGTACACAGTTATTATTGGTATTGACGCTCAAGAATTTTTTGAAGCCTCTTCTGCTTCTTTACAAAAAAAATTAGACCGTTGTTTTGAACGTTTAAAGATTGAGCCTCGTAATTATCCTAATATCAAACCGTTGAAAGGTGAGCTTTTAGGTTATTATCGTTATCGTGTAAGTGACTATCGAGTAATTTACAAAATAGATGATAATATAAAACAAGTAACAATTATTTTGATTGAACATCGCAGCAGAGTTTATGAATAATAGTTCTTCAGTACCTAATATGCAAAATCTGGGCATAAAAAATAAAGCATAATTTTGAAGATTATTGCCTCTTTTCCCTGCTATAACTGATTGACCAAAGATACCCATTGTGCTACGCTGAGGTCTTCAGCCCGGACTTGGGGATTGATATTTAATTGTGCCAGTAATTCAGTCAAGCGATCGCGATCGATCACCGATTGCAAATTATTTCTTAACATTTTCCGCTTGGACGCAAACCCCAACTTGATCAAAGTCTCTAACCGCTTAGGATCTTGGGCTGGAATAGCTATTTGTTGAGGAATTAACCGCACTACAGCCGAATCAACCTTTGGTGGTGGATAAAATGCAGATGCGGGAACTGTGCAGATTAATTCACATTTGGCTAAATATTGCACCCGCACAGATAACGCCCCAAAGGTTCTTGATCCTGGTTGAGCATATAATCTTTCAGCTACTTCTTTTTGAACCAACAATACAATAGAATCAAAAGGTTCTGGGTTAGGATTACTAATAGTCCCCAATAATTTTTCAATAATTGGACCAGTGATATTGTAGGGGATATTAGCCACCACTTTATTTAATTTTTGAAAATCAGAAAAAGCCTTGAGTTGAGATACTAAATCAAGGTTGAGAAAATCTCCTTGGAGAAGTAAAAAATTATCTTTTTTACCTAATTGTTTAACGAGTAATTCGCATAAGTCTCTGTCAATTTCTACAGCGACTAGATATTTTACCAAAGGTAGTAATCGACGAGTTAGGATTCCTGTACCAGGGCCTATTTCCAGAATGCGATCGCTCTCTTGACACTCTGCTGCTTTGACAATTGCATCAAGAGCTTTTTCACTTTTGAGCCAATGTTGAGCAAATTGTTTACGGGGTTGAACCATTTATTTAGTAGATTTTAAATTTTAGAGTTTCATTATACAATATTAAAAGTAGGAATATGTCTCACGCAGAGGCAAGCCAGTGCGTTGGGCGGGTTTCCCGACTTGTAGCAACTGGCGCGCAGAGGCGCAGAGAGTAAGAGTTTGGGAGATTCAATTCTTAATTTTTTACTGGTAGCGTAAACCAGAAATTTAGTCCTTGGGATTGCTTCCTAATTGCCCCAATTTCTCCACCATGGGCTTGAATAATTTGCCGACAGATGTACATTTGTAAACCAATCTGAGTAGAACAAGGGGATTGAGGATCACGCACGTATAAATCAAACAAGCGATCGCACTCGTGTTTACTCATGGTTGCACAGTGATCTTGAATTTGCACACGAATCACACCCTGGATCACTTTGGCATTAAGGGTAAATTTTACTCCGGGGGGGTTATGTTGTAAACTATGGGTAAATAAATTGGTGAATACTCTTTTTAACTTCTTTGCATCTACCATAACTGGCGGTAAATCCGCGCTCATCAAATTGATCACGCTGGCTTGATTGTTACAAAACAAAGGTTGTAAATCTACTAGAATTTCTTTAACTAATGTGTTAAAATTGGTTAGGTGACAATCGAGAATCACACCTTCTTGATCGCCACAATGAACCTCCAATAACGAGTCAATCATACCCAATTGGCGATCGCTACCGTGAATCATCCGTTCAATCACCGAAGCACAGACAGAAATACGGGAATTATCGCACCTTTGGCTATTGAGTAAATGCTTTAGCACCATTAAATTACCCATCAGAGAAGTTTTCAAATCATGGGCGACAGTGTGCCATACTACATCTTTGACCCGATGTAGTGCTTCCAACTCCTGCATTTTTTGTTTTAGTTCTGATGTCCGTTCTTCAACTTGACGTTCTAAATTATTATTGAGAGTAGCAAGTTTTTGATAAATTAAACTTTGCTGAGTCGCATATTTACATTTTGTGATATCTTCAACAATAGCTAACACTTCATCATTCCCACTAGCCACCAACCGCGCTTGATAGAATCTTTTACCAATTGGAGTTATGATTGCATATTCCCAGAATTGCCAAGTTTTAGAAGCCAAAGTTTGAGCAATTAGCTCTTTACCAACTTTTGCCACATCACTAGGTAAAATATCCTCTAAATTTTGACCAATAATTTCTGCTGGCGACAGAGGAAAATTTATCTGATTCCCCCGCATATCTAAATATTCACCATCACGACTGATGCGAAACATCAAATCAGGGATAGCATCTAATAGAGCCTGATAACGCTCCTCACTTTCGCGTAATTTATCTACTGATTGGGAGTGGCTAATAATATCCATGCACAAACGCCAAAGAAGGGGGAAAACAAACTTTACCAAATACCATCCTTTTAGGGTATATTCCATTGAGAGCGATCGTATTCACCCAATCGGGTGAACTCAAGAAAAACTTTTTATTAACCAGATAATGATCAAAAATATTGAAAACACCTTAAAAGTTGCCAACAAAGCCTTTGAATATTTTCAACATGGTTTAGCAACTGGAGAATGGACAGAATTTTTAGAAATGCTCACAGATGACTTTACATTTTGGTTTCCTATGGGCAAATTCCACGGCTTAAATCAAGGAAAAGAGCGAGCCAAAGAATTTTTCCAATACGTTTATGAATCATTTCCAGATGGATTAAATTTAACCCTAGACCGCCAAACCAGCAACGAAACCACAGTAGTATTTGAGTTTCGTGACGAAGGTAAATTATTTGGACAACCTTACAAAAACCGTGTAGCCATTTCCTTAGATGTGCGAGAAGATAAAATTTGCAGCTACCGAGAATACTTTGGTAGTGATGGTAAATCTTATTAGTTTGTAGTTTCTAGTGTGCCTCAGTTTGTAGGGTGCGTCAGACCCGATAATTGAGCATCTAACAGATATTCTCTATCTGACGCACCGCACTATGACAGGGAACAGGGAACAGAGTTGAAAGTCTTGTATGAAGTCCCCCGATAATGTTGTATCTCATTCAACTGCATACCGCACTAATGTGAGATGACAAACGTTAATTATTGTCAACATTTAACCGATTAATCTCCAGACATTTAGCCTTTGCTGCTTGAAAAGCCGTTAAATAATCCTGACCACCCAACATCACATCACCATAATACTCATAAGGAGTCTTACCGTAAATTGGTAAAGGATCATCTTCAGGATAGTCTTCTTGTGATTCTTCAACAATTGCTTTAAGTTTCTTAACAGTCAAAGTTTGAGCAGTAAAATACCAAAGTTCTTGGGGATTTTTTTGGATATGAGGTAAAGTAGGATCAATAATCACCTCATTTAACTCAATCCAGCCATGTTCCATAGGTTGATATGGCTGTCCAGCAAATACTAAAAACCCCTGAACATAAATTGCTCCCTCAGTTATCAATGCCGCTTTGTAAGCATTATTGAAAGGTTTGTTAGCCTTACTTTTGATACTTTTAGCAATTTGCTTGGACCGAATTTCATCTAATAATTTACTCATAACTAATAACGTCAATTGCTATTAATTTCTACAAAGTGCATTTCCAGAGCTTTTTATCCCTAAAACAGACAAACTTACTCAAATAGTGGATTGTGTCCCACTTATTATACTTTATTAGACCAATTTAACCTTATTTTAGCAAAACTTAGTTATTTTGCAACTTGGATATTATACTTACAATATATATGTACTATCGCATTTAGACTTCCTTCTCTCCTCAAATAAAATTTTGTAAAGTTTGTATAAAACACGGAATATGATATTTAGCATAATTATTCTGTTCTGAGTAAAATTTAGCTATTTGCCTTAATAATTCATCCCTAAATACCTCCTCTGTATTAGTCCAATCACTTGGTGGTTTAATGTCTTCCCAATAGTCCTCTTTAGTGTTTTTATCCTTAACTTTTTTAAGCATTAATAAGGCATAAATTAACTCATTCCTGCGTGTTTCATCTGAATTTTCAAACTGTTCTTTCCAGGAATCACGTAACTTTTCTAGATCTGTACAATCTAATCCTGAACAATGACTAATGCGATTAGAAACCTTTGATAAGTTATTTTCTAAATCATTACTATTAATAATAGCATTTGCCATAGTAATATAAATATCTTCAAGAATAAGTTTTTGACTATTATACATAGGAACATTGATGTAATTATCAAAAACTTCTTGCAGTTCAGGTATGATAAAATATGCTTCTTTGTGAATTAATCCCGTCACCCAAATGCGATGATTCCTGGCATTTTCCTCATTAATTTGACCTTGGTGATAAAGATTTAAGAAAATTTCTTCTGTATTAGAGAAACCGTAATTATCAATATTTTGGGACTGTAAATCTAAATCAACTATAGCAAACAGCTTATCAGGATTTAAGTATGACTCTCTACTACCTTCTTCATGTAATTCTAAAAGCTTAAAATAAGTATCTATAACACCTGTTCTACCTTGACAATTAAAAAATTCTGGTTTGTATGTTTTCCATGTCTTTGGAATGCATTTTATATAAAAATCTGCATCTGGCATTTGCTTCATTTTTCCGTAATTTACTGTTGTTTCGTCACTTAAGTTTAAAATACTACCTTGACCCTCGCACAAAACAACAATTCTCTGTCTAATGTTTGGATTTCCCAGAATTTCGTTACAATGTTGCATTAGTTTTTTTTGATAAGTATTCATAGTGGAATATTATTATCTGATTTGATAAGTTTTGGTTCTAATTCCCTGACATGAGCCGGCGTAAGCGCTCGACATAATTGATAAGAATGAGTTGCTAGAATATATTGATTACTAGGAGACCATTCCTCTAAATCTCTAATTATTTCATATTGCCAATCTGGATGAAATCCTATTTCAATTTCATCCATGAGAACAATAGCATCTTCGATTTTATTATATTTTAGCCACATATAAATACTCAATCTTTTTAATTCACCATGACTTAAATCTTCAGGATAAAGTTCAATATTTTCATTATTTGTATCTAACTTGAAGGTGATTTTGGAGAAATCTGTAGAAATATTCACTTTTTTATTAACTAACAATAAATTTAACTCAGCTAATAATTCTTTATATCGCTTACCATACTCACCTTCAGTCTCAATAGCAGTTTTAAAATCTTCATCTCTAGCATTTGTGAATACTTTAATTAATAAATCTACCGGAGCAAAATCATAAGTGAAAAATCCTGGTAATTTTGATTTAGATAATTTTAAATCTGAATCATATTCTTTATCACCATTTTGTTGAAATAATAGGCTTCTGGACTTTTGAGAAGTAAATAAAAAAACTTGACTAATTGGAGCAGATAAGAATATTTTATTGGATATTTTATTTAACCACGATGTTGCTTTGTATGCCTCTAATTTATGACTATTTTTGCATAATAAACATTCATTCTTATTGTTATTTACCTGTGAAGAGTAATCACAAATATATATTATATCTTCTTCATATTTTAATATATTCTCATAATAAATTTTATTACAAACTAGAAATTTAAATTCAATTTCAACTTCTTTTTTATCATCCCAAATTTTGATGATAGCTAATACTCTATCACTAGAATCATCATTAAGTGTAAAGCCATATAATAAATTTTCTATATAATGGTGTCTGTATGGATTTGTGCAGCAATGTAATAACACAAAAACTAATTGTAAAAGTGTACTTTTACCGCCTCCATTTAGACTTCCTAAAGGAAAGATATTAGGGACAAACCTTCTATCAAACTTAATGTCAACATCTTTCAAAACTCGAAAATCGGGTATTTGAACTTGTAATAACTTCATTATGAATTGTCTCCCTTAAAAATATTACAAATTAGAATTAAGCAGCTAACACGCAATTCTTGTAGGGTGGGCATTGCCCACCACAATATTCTACACCTTAAACTTGTCAGTGATGCGCTTCATAGATACTTCCACATTTTCCCGACTATTAAAAGTAGAAATAAAGTGCAGGGACGGAGAAAAGTCGCCCCTTTTTACTCAAAACGCAAGTTTTATTGCGGACTAACTTTATCAATTACCTTAATTTTGCCATTATCTTCCACAGTCCAGACATCGTAAGTACCAATCACGTCACCATTGGCATCAACATCTACATCCCCACTAGCGCCTTGATAATTAATTTTCTTGCCTTCTTTGAGTAGTTTCAGTCCTTCACAGACATCACTAACTTCTGTCCCAGTTCCGGCAGATACTTCGCGGATGTTACTAGCAATGCCAACTCCTGTATTTTCTTTAGCTGACTGGGCGGCTAACACTAATAAAGCGGCTGCGTCCCATGCTTGAGGGGCATATTCTCCTGGAACACCGCCTTTTTTCTCTTTCCACAGTTTATTCAATGCTTCTAAACCTTTGCCACTAGAACCGGGAACTGTGCCAATAGCCCCAGACAAAATATATTTACCATCACTACTTTTACCCACCTGTTCAGGGAAAGTGTCTGACTTCACCCCGTCAGTAAGCATAATTTTTACTCCTTTGGTTACACCTTGCTGGTAAGCGGCTTTGAGGAATAAACTGCCGGTTTCGGCATACATCACGGCTAGAACGGCATCAGGTTTACCAGCAAATGTTGCAGTGGCTTCTGTATCAAATGTTTGGGCTTTGGGGTCGTAGCGCACGGGTTTATCTTTATTAATTACAGTCCCACCCAATTCTTCAAAGGTTTTGACAAATGCTTTTTCAAAACCCACACCGTAGTCGTTGTTAATTACGACTGTAGAAACTCTTTTAAAGCCTTTTTTCTTGGCTAGTTGGGCTAATGCTAGGGCTTGGTAGGTATCGGGGGGAGCAGTTCGCGCCCAAAAGCTCTTAAAGTCTCCTTTTTGGGCTTTTTCGGTAAAAATTGGGCTGGTGCTACCGGGAGAAATGAGCATGACTTTGTTGGGGACAGCGACGGAAATGGCGGCGGTAGATACGCTGCTGGCAAAGGAACCAACTACACCGGCTACTTTATCTAGGGTGGCTAATTTGGTCATTCCTGCTGCACCGGCTTTAGGATCTGTTTGGTCGTCTACCTGTACTAGGGTGACTGGTTCTCCATTTACACCACCGCAAGCGTTGACTGTTTCTACCAGTAAGGGAACTGAACCAACCATTTGCTGACCAATTGAAGCTAAGTCTCCTGTTGTTGGTAATAAGCTACCAATTTTTAAACCTTTGGCGTTGGCTGTGGTTGAGTCTGCTACTGGGGAGGCTGTATTAGTGGCTGTGTTATTGGTTGTGGTAGTATTTTCGCAAGCAGCTAGGAAGAAGCCACTGGCTATGGTCGCTACACTTAGGGCTAGGGCAAAACTAATTTTCGACATTATGTTCCTTTCACTCCTCTGGATTTTAAGGAGCTTGAAAATCAAGAACCAAACTAATTTGTTAGTTTAGCGCGATTCAATTCAAGCTTCCAAAGGTTCAATAATAGCATCAGCCTTTGGAAGTAGAAATGGTTTTGATGAAGTAGATTTTTTCTATCATCTACCTAAAAAATGGAGAGGGAGGGATTCGAACCCTCGGACACAGTTAAGTGTCAACAGATTAGCAATCTATCGCTTTCGACCACTCAGCCACCTCTCCTTGGTCAATAGTTATTCTAGCAGATGTTTTTGGGATGGTCAATAGTTATTTTAGTTAATTTTCTGGGTCATTGGTCAGTTGTTGATTACCAACGACCAATGACCGATTTACAGGACTTGCGATCGCATCCAAGCGGTTGGTAAAGTGAGTAACTTTTGCCACTGAGGGACGTAAGCGCGTTGACTGAACACTTCATAATGATTGCGCTCAATCACATCTAAAATCTGACCATACAACATTGATGCCGTCCAAACTGGCCAACGGGCATCGGGCGCTAGGTAAGATACTCCTTTGTCTGCTGTGATATAGAATTGTCGCGCTCGCTCTATCTGAAAGCGCATTAAGGAGCGCCATCGATCATCTACTACGCCTTGAAAGAAGTCTTGTTCGGTGTAGTTAAATCGTGCCAAGTCTTCTAGGGGGATGTAGATTCGTCCTCGTTTTGCATCTTCGCCTACATCCCGGAGAATGTTGGTGAGTTGATTGGCAATTCCTAGAGCGATCGCTTCTTCTGTGGGAATATAAGGTTGTTTACCTTGATGCCAAGGGGCTGTGTAGATACTCTCATCTATCCCCATCACTGCCGTTGACATTAAGCCCACTGTGCCAGCGACACGGTAGCAGTAAAGGTATAAATCGTCAAATGTTTCATAACGACTACGATATAAGTCCATGCGCTGACCGGCGATCATATCCCGAAAGGGTTGTATGTCGATGGGAAAGCGTTGGAGAGTATCGGCTAAACCTACGTCGTAATTGTCTAAGGGGCATCCCGCAAAAATGGATTCCAGCTGCTGTTCCCATAGGTCTAGGGTTTCTGGCGTGGTTATAGCAGATCCAGGGCCATCTACTAATTCATCTGTACGGCGACACCAGGCATATATTGTCCAAATAGCTTGACGCTTTGCTGGACTCATTAACAAAGTACCCAGGTAAAAGGTCTTGGCGTACTTAGCTGTGAGTTCCCGACAAAGTTTGTATGACTCATTTACAGAAACCAGCGTTTTCATGCGCGGGGGGGAATCAGGCAGTTGCAGCATTCGTTGCGGGCGGTCGAGTTGGCGTTTGCAGGTAAGAAGAATTTGCTACTGGTTGAGCTTGAGTTATTACCTGCGCTGTCAGTTTACCAGAAAGTACGGCACCTTCCATACTGGCTAGGTAGCGTTGCATGGTGTAATCCCCTGTTAGATAAAAGTTACTAATGGGGGTTTTTTGAGAGGGGCGGTACTGTTGACGGCCGGGGGTAGCTTTGTAAACTGAACGGGGGGTTTTGACTACGTGATATTTTAGCAATTTTGTGGGATTTTCTCCCCCAAAGTCGTCGGGAAAGAGTTTTTCCAATTCGCTAATTGTTGCGGCCACAATTTCGTCGTCGGATTTGGAGATCCAATCCTGGGCTGGGGCTAGAACTAATTCCAACATGGATCTATCTGGGTTGGCGTATTCGCGGCAGGTGTTGCTCATATCAGCATAAACGCTGAGTAGGGGCGATCGCGAAAATAGTAGATGATCTATATCTGTTAGTTTGCGGTCAAACCACAGATGTAGGTTAATCACTGGTACGCCTTCTAACCCATCTAGTTTTTGGAAAAACTCGTGATCTTTCCAAGTTTTGGGCAATATGGTTTTTAATGGGTCAACTGGCATGGCGGATACATAGGCATCAGCCGTAAATATTTGATCTTCTGCGCCATTTAAGCCCCGCAGTAAGAATCCTTTTACTGTACCATCATCGTTCAGTAAAATTTCCTTTAATGGGGCATTAAGCCGCACTTCTCCACCCCGTTCGCTGATGTAGTCGATTAGTGGTTGACATAATCGTTCTGTGGGAGAACCATCTAAAAAGGCCATTTTTGAGCCGTTTTTTTCTTGGAGGAAGCGATTAAGGGCGGTTAGAAGTACGGTGGCAGAAATTTCTTCTGGGTTAATAAAGTTCAAGGCTTTGGACATGGCAATGAATACTTCTTTTTCCACTCGTGGGGGAATGTTTTGTTTTTGTAACCATTCTCGCCATGAGTATTGATCCATTTCTTCAACGTACTTTTGTCCTTTGAGGATGGCTGGTAGTAACCCGATCCCAAAGCTAATTTTTTCTGGCCATGTCAGCATATCGTTGTTTCTGAGAATTGCCACGATACCATTTATGGGGGCTGGCAAATCAGGGAAGTCAAAACGGCTGTATGTACCTGGGGCTTCGGGTTGATTGAAGATCATTGTGTGTTCTTTCCACTGCAAGCGATCTTCGATGTCGAGTTCTTTAAATAACTGCAACATATTGGGGTATGCCCCAAAAAAGATGTGCAGACCTGTTTCGTACCAGTCTCCATCGGAGTCTTTCCACGCAGCCACTTTGCCACCCACTACATCCCGGCGTTCCAAGACTATGGGTGTGTGACCTGCGTCTGTGAGATATTTCGCGCAGGAAAGTCCTGCTAGGCCAGCGCCCGCGATCCCTACTCGCATTTAAACCTACTGCTTTTCAATATTTCTTATTGTTTTCTCGTTCTCATTATACGTTGCATTCTGTTACATTCGACCACCCTGCGCGATCGCTTCTCTAAAAAAACTGTTGTACACAGGATTCATTCTCTACTATCCTGACAGCATTTCTGCTTAATCATAAGAAAATTAAATGATAATTTCCTGGGATTTTCGCCAAAAATTGAGCCATTGATAAAAAAAACAAATATTAATCCTGATCCTGATAGCTGGAATATGTGTACCACCCCTGATGGGTAACACCATCTATAGAACAGGCAAAAAGGTTATTTCATCAGCGTCTTGAATTATCTAAGCTGCATTTTTAATTTAGGAAATTAGCGATAAAAATAGTCAATAGTTACATTTGAAAGTTTTATTAAAGCATTTATTCAGAACACGATATGATGATCCCGGATAGTTAAATGGTAATTTACCTTTAGATATCACTGAGATTTTTCTCTCTTTAACAAAAAAATCAATTCTCTCTCAAACAATCCTTTTTTAGCAAAACAAGGGTAAACGCTTCTTGCAAAAAGTGTAGTTATACCCATAAGAAAAACTGAACATGACATTAATTTTACTTATTTGGATTACATCTTGGATTGGCGGCGTTTTATTGTTAAACGAAAACTTGCCAAAGAGTTTAACATTTGATGTAAATCCAACAGGAAACATAGCCAGTTTTAGTAATCTGGCCAACCATAACCCATTGTTGATCTCATCAAATAAACAAACAAAGGAGTGGAAAATAATATTACTACCAACAAATGCTTTCAACCTGGATTGGATGTTTATAGAATCATCCAGAAAATCACCAAATACTGAGCCAATAAAGGGTAAAAATGGCGAAAATCAGCTTTATGCACAAAAGCAAAATCCTTCATCTGTCGAGCCTCAATACCATTTAATGGCTAATTTTATGCCTATGATATTGAATCAATCAAATACCCAGATGGATGATTATCCAAATAAAATTTTCCAGTCCCTACAAAATCTATTTGGTTTGATTAATAACTCTGCTGAAAAAAGTGCAGATTCCGCTTCTACCTTAGTATTAGTTATTAAGCGTCACAGATACAACTACGAAGTCTGGGTGAATAATAAGTTAGTTGCCAATTTTCCTGATCGAATTACGGCGACATCTCTCCAAAAACAATTACAACAACTAATTAGTTCACCACATTTTGATCCTACTCAATTACGACCCAGTTTAGTTGATGGTACTCCAGCTTTAATGGATGGTAATCGTTTCCTATTTAGTATTGATCAACAAATTTCCAGTCAACTAAACCGTAGTGGCGAATTATTAGCAATAGAATGGACTAATAATTTGCGGGTTGCTTTACAAGTTCCACCCCTTGATATTATCCAGGCGAAAATGGAACTGTATGAATTGAAGCCAACGGAAAATAAAATTACTGGCACGGCTTCTTGGTATGGTGGTTATTTTCATGGTCGATTAACGGCAAATGGTGAACGATATAATCAAGATGACCTCACCGTTGCCCATCGTTCCCTACCTTTTAATACTTATTTACAGGTAACAAATTTGCAAAATGGTAAATCCGTAATTGTCAGGGTAAACGATCGCGGCCCCTATATTTCACCGAGAAGTTTAGATTTGTCACGGGAAGCGGCTCGTCGTCTCGATAGCCAAACGACAGGAGTTGTACCTTATGAAGCAGTGATTTTACAACCCAAGGTGCGTACAATGATCTTGACTAAAAGTTGAAAATAGTTGAGAAACAAGATCCTCGACTTCTCTAAGAGGGTGTTTGAAAAGTTATTCATGTATAAATAAACCCCTCTCCAAACCTCTCCCCGACGCGGGGAGAGGCTTTGAAACCCCCATTCCCTTGTAGGAAAGGGGGGTTAGGTTTCTAATATCTATTAGTTTGATATAATACTTTTCAAACGACCTCTAAGAAGTCGGGGATCTAATATCCTCTAGAGGTGAAACGATTATGGTCGAGTTGCAGCAATTATCGAAATTTGGAAATCACCTAATTTTTGGTGTTTCCGGGACAACTTTAAGCGATGATGATAAACAGGCACTGAATGAATTAAAGCCGATTGGGGTGATTTTTTTCGGGAAAAACTTTGTTGATGGCGTACCCTATGAGGTTTGGTTAGAAAGTTTTAAGCAGCTAACTGAGGAAATTCGCCAATATACTGAACGTGATTCGATGTTTATGACTTTGGATCATGAAGGAGGGAGAGTTGTACGCACCCCCTTACCAATTACCCGTTTTCCCTACGCTTATTTATTGGGGAACAGCGCCCGCAAAGTGGGAAAAGCTACAGCCTTAGAACTTAAATCATTGGGAATTAATCTATCTTGGTCCCCTGTTGCTGATATTTTTTCCCATCCCCAAAACCCGATTATTGGATCTCGCGCTTTTGGTACAACTCCCGAAACTGCTAGTGAAGGGGCGCGAGAATATTATCTAGGACTACGGGAAGGGGGGATTTTAGGATGTGCTAAACATTTTCCCGGCCATGGAGACACTAGCCAAGATTCTCATTTGGAATTACCAATACTTAATCTTAGTTTAGAAGACTTGCGAAAGCGGGAACTGATACCTTTTAAAATGTTGGTTGAGGAAGAAATACCGTTAATGATGACGGCGCATATTTTGTTTCCCCAAATAGATCCTCAAGTTCCAGCTACCTTATCTAAAATTATTTTAAGTGATATCTTGCGGAGAGAATTAGGTTTTGAGGGTGTCGTTGTTTCTGATGATTTGGATATGAAAGCTGTTTCGGAAATGTTTATGCAGGTTGGAACAGTGGGACGGGCTTTTGCTGCTGGTTGTGATTTATTTATAGTATCTCGCAATATTAATTCTGTTTCTATTGAAAGAACATATCGGATTGCTGAAGATTTTGTTAGTAGTTTGAGTAATGGTAGTTTGGATGAAGCTGTGGTGGAAGCTGCTAGGAAAAGGGTTGAGAAATTATTGGCGGTGACACCTCAATATCCAGTATATCCCCTTGACAAAGAGACTTTGGTGAAAAATGCAGAATTAGCGATCGCTTGTTGTTTTCAAAATTAACGATAAACCTCTCCCCGTGTTGGGAAGAGGTGAAAAGTTGGTGGAAAAGCCTAGATTTGTGGTCTAGTCGTCAAAGGCGACTTTTTGAGCTAGTAAAGCTTCTTGGTCAGTTATGCTACCAATCCCAGGAGGTGCAAGATAAGCAAGTCCCAAGGCTTTTAGATATCTGGATTTAGAGGACTTTTCTTCTTCATCGCGCTGGCTACCTTGTCTACTTTGTCCGCCATTAATGTTAGCAGCTTCTTCTAGGCTAAGTTCATTCAACAAAACCTTATCCGCAAGATTTAACATCTGTTTTTCTCCTGAAAATACATTGATTGATCTGTTAGGGATTTCCAATTAAACAAGTCTCCAATCATTAACTAAACTCTAATTAAAATTGTGTTAATACGAGCAGAATCCCGTCCACTCCTACTGGATAATTGTTTGGAAATCCCTTAAATGTAGACTCTCTTGGTGAAATTAGTGACATACCATTTCTATATAAAGCCGCCTTTTGATATTCCCCTGATTCACCTTTTTTAATCCTGTTAATCAAGGTTAGAAAAATCAGAATCATGGCAACATTACACAGAATTGATATTAGTTGAAACACAATAAATGTGATTTCAACTGTTCACATATTTGAATATTAAAGTCAATATAGTATTTTTACCTCCGAAAATTTAAACGCATTTTAGGTACTAATTTATGTTTGGCTAATTTATTTTTTTCCTTCGAGTTATTGATAATCAAGTCATGATGTTTTGACATAACTAACGAAAAACTAGAGTTTTGGGAAACTCAATGGGATCAATTTTCTCAATAAGCTAGTGAATCAGAAATTGGCTAACAAGAAATTCCTCAAAGCATTGTATGATAATGGTTTCAGAGATTGTCTTCAAGGAAAATATTTTTATGTTTCGGTAATATTCGTAAATTGCTTGTTAATGAATTTACAATTAATTTTTGATGAGCGATAGATTTTGTGAAAATTCCTTGATTTTTTCACCAATCTCTTACTTTTTGCATAAGACTTTTAGATATGGAGTTGAACTAATTATTTATGTTAATTATTGCTGGAGAACGGAGTGGGGTGGGGAAAACTACGGTGACGCTGACACTTTTAGCGTCCTTGTGTCGTGGTGGTGCGACGGTACAATCTTTTAAGGTTGGTCCAGATTACATTGATCCGATGTTTCATCAATATGTAACTGGTCGTCCTTGTCGGAATTTAGACCCTGTATTGACTTCCGAAGGTTATGTACAGGAGTGTTTTAGCCGTTATGCTCAAACTGGTGAGTACGCGCTAGTGGAAGGGGTGATGGGGTTGTTTGATGGGATTAAGGGGGTTGATTCTACGGATTTTGGTAGTACGGCGCATATTGCACGTTTATTAGACGTACCTGTGGCGTTGGTAATTGATTGTAGTCGGTTGTCTGGTTCGGTGGGAGCGATCGCTCACGGTTATTGTTCGTTTGATCCGAGAATTAAAATCGCTGGGTTAATATTGAATCGAGTGGGGAGCGATCGCCATCTCTCTCTCCTTCAAGATGCTTTAAAACCGTTACAATTACCGATTTTAGGTGTGTTACGACGACAAGATAATATTACAATGCGCGATCGCCATCTCGGTTTAGTTCCTACAGCAGAACTTCCTGAATTAGATGATTTAATTAATAATCTTGCAGATTTGGGTGATACTTGTTTTAATTGGGATTTGATAGCACCTTTATTAAAATCGAAATCTGTTCCCCAATCCCCAGTCCCCAGTTCCCAATTTCCGGTATCTTTGAGAATAGCGATCGCTCGTGATCAAGCTTTTAATTTCTACTACCAAGATAATTTAGATTTACTCCAACAACTAGGTGCAGAATTAGTTTTTTGGAGTCCGTTAGAAGATAGTCAATTACCAGAAAATATCCAGGGAATGTATTTTGGTGGTGGTTTTCCTGAAGTTTTTCCTCAGCAATTATCGGCAAATATTAGCGCCATTAATTCTGTTAAAACGGCTATTTTATCAGGAATACCGACAATTGCTGAATGTGGTGGATTGATGTATTTATGTGAGCAAATTACAGATTTTTCTGGTCAAAGTTGGTCAATGGTGGGGGTTTTACCAACTGTAGCTCAAATGGGAGGACGTTTAACTTTAGGTTATCGTCGGGGGGTGGCTTTACAAGATAGTTTATTGGTTGATGCAGGGACAAATATTTATGGACATGAATTTCATCGTTCTCAGTTAATTACAAATCCTCATCAGCCTTTATTTGAGACTTTTCGCTATGATTGTGACGAAAATATGGGTTTTGAGGGTTGGGGTTTGGCTAATGTTCATGCTTCTTATATTCATCAACATTGGGGGAAAAGTTTGGAAATTCCTCAAAGGTTTTTAGAACAATGTTTTTTTCACGCAGAGACGCAGAGACGCGGAGAGTTTGGGAGGCTATTTAGTAAGCTATTTAGTAAGGTCTAATTTTTGGTTTCATTGATGTTGATATTGTCGTTTAGTTTGCGAATTAGGCGGGATAATTCACGAATAATGTTGACTGCAATTTCTGGGGTTTCTTCTACTGCTTCATAAAGTTGTTCTTGGGTGAGTTCTAGACATTCGCAAGGTTCCATAGTTGTGGCTGATGCGGAACGGGGCTGTGTATCAAATACAGCCATTTCTCCGAAATATTTACCTTGCTCAACTTCTGCTAATTTGGTGTCGCCAATGTGTACTCTTACTTTACCAGAAACAACAATATAGAGCGATCGCCCTTCTTGTCCTTGTTTAAAAATGCTGTAATTAGCTGGATATGATAGTTCGTTCATCACTGAAGCCAGTCGGACAATAAAATCATCTCGCAATTCTTTAAAAATGGGTACTCGTCGCACAAATAATAAACGATCAACGCTAGTCAGCATAGCTAGAAGTTACAAATAACACGGTAAATCATACATCACTTTTGGTCTAAGAGGGTGATTAGATATATTAACTAAATTACTTTGTCACCATATTCAAAAAACGGATAAGGTAGCATTTTATCTCTGTGGGGGGAAGAAAAGTGAGAAAAAACATTGTAGAATTTGAAGAACCCCTGCTAGTGACGGGAAAATCAGATGGTTAGACAATTAACACAGCAATATCACGAACTTTCTACACAAAGAGTTACTGAAATATTCAAGGTTGATCCATCCCAGGGTTTAACGACTCCAGAAGTTAATCATAAACTTAAACAGTTTGGTAAAAATGAACTGGAGGCTAAACCAGGAAAACCTGCATGGTTGCGATTTTTAGCCCAATTTAATCAAGCACTACTTTACATTTTACTAATTGCTGGGTTAATTAAAGCTTTCCTGGGTTCATGGACAAATGCAGGTGTAATTTGGGGTGTAACGCTGATTAATGCTATTATTGGCTTTGTGCAAGAGTCAAAAGCAGAAGGGGCGATCGCTGCTTTAGCTAAGGCCGTGACCACAGAAGCAACGGTGATCCGCAATGGACAAAAATCCCGCATTCCCTCCGCAGACATAGTTCCCGGTGATATTGTTTTGTTATCTTCTGGTGATAAAGTCCCCGCAGATTTACGTTTACTAAATACACGCAATTTACAAATAGATGAATCAGCTTTAACTGGGGAATCTGTACCAGTGGAAAAAACCACCACAGAGGTAGATGCAGATACTCCCCTAGCTGAACGAGTTAATATGGCTTATGCCAGTAGTTTTGTTACCTTTGGACAAGGGACTGGAATAGCGATCGCTACAGCCAATTCTACAGAAATCGGGCAGATTTCCCAATCATTACAACAGCGTCCTAGCCTCAGCACGCCCCTAACCCGCAAATTTGACAAGTTTAGTCAAAAATTACTTTACATCATCTTAGGATTGGCTTCTGTTACCTTTGCAGTCGGTTTAGGACAGGGGCAATCTTGGGCAATCATGTTTGAATCGGCAGTGGCTTTGGCTGTGAGTGCAATTCCTGAAGGATTACCGGCAGTGGTGACGGTGACAATGGCTATTGGAGTAGATAGAATGGCACGTCATCACGCTATTATTCGCAAGTTACCAGCAGTAGAAACTTTGGGTGGTGCAACGGTTATTTGTTCAGATAAAACGGGAACTTTGACGAAAAACCAAATGACGGTACAAGCCATTTATGCGGGAGGAGAGTATTTCACGGTCACTGGTACAGGCTATAGTTCAGAAGGGGAAATTTTATTTGCAGAACAAGCTATAGATTTAGAAAGTGAAGATTTTCCAGTTCTCAAAGATTGTTTAATGGCTGGTTTGCTGTGTAACGATTCCCACTTGGAACCAAAAAATGGTAATTTGTCTGTAGTTGGTAATCCTACTGAAGGTGCTTTAATTGCAGTTGGTCATAAAGCTGGATTGCATCGATCGCAATTGAAACAGTTAATTGAGAGATTGGACACAATTCCCTTTGAATCGCAGTTTCAGTATATGGCTACTCTGCATCATAGCCAAGAGTCAGGGAAAAAGATATATCTCAAGGGTTCTGTAGAAGCCATAACTAACCGTTGTCAGCAGCAAATGGATCGGGAGGGAAAACTCATTCCTGTCAACCGTGAATTAATTATACAACAGGTAGAGGCAATGGCAGAAAAGGGGTTGAGAGTGCTGGCCTTTGCTGAAAAAACGGTGGAAGACGATAAAAACTCCTTAGAACATGAAGATATTGACAGTGATTTGATTTTTTTAGGCTTACAGGGGATGATTGATCCACCAAGACCAGAAGCGATCGCTGCCGTAAATGCTTGTAAATCGGCAGGAATCCAGGTTAAAATGATTACAGGAGATCATATTACCACAGCGAGAGCGATCGCCCAAAGTATGGGTATAACCAAGGATAGCCAATTACAGGCTTACGAGGGTAAACAACTCGCGAAGATGAACGACGAAGAATTAAAACAGGTCGTAGAAGATAGTGTAGTATTTGCTAGAGTTGCCCCTGATCAAAAATTACGACTAGTAAAAGCATTACAATCAAGAGGTGAGATTGTCGCCATGACAGGGGATGGTGTGAATGATGCACCGGCACTCAGACAAGCGGATATTGGTGTAGCAATGGGTGGTACAGGTACAGATGTGGCCAGAGAAGCGGCTGATATGTTGCTGACCGATGACAACTTTGCATCTATTGAAGCCGCAGTAGAAGAAGGAAGGACAGTATATCAGAACTTACAGAAAGCGATCGCCTTCATTTTACCTGTAAACGGAGGCGAATCTATGACCATTTTAATTAGTGCTTTATTTGCGAGAGATTTACCGATTTTGTCCCTCCAAGTGTTGTGGTTGAATATGGTTAACTCTGTCACCATGACTGTACCTCTAGCTTTTGAACCCAAATCAGAACGGGTAATGCAGCTTCCACCGCGCAATCCCCAGCAAAGTTTATTATCAAAGACACTTTTACAGAGAATTTTAGCAGTTTCCATTTTCAACTGGATTTTAATTTTTGGGATGTTTGAATGGGTGCGTCAAACTACCGGAGAAATTAATTTAGCTAGAACAATGGCTATTCAAGCGTTAGTTATAGGTAGAATAGTTTATTTATTAAGTATCAGTCAATTAGGGGGAGCAATTTTTAGGAAACTCAAAGGACAAGCAGGTAAAATTAATGATGCACCAGCGATCGCAATTGGTATACTCTGCACAGTGATATTACAAATCATCTTTAGTCAATGGAGTGTGATGAATAAATTATTTGCCACAGCACCCCTAGATCTCACCCAATGGCTAATTTGTTTAGTTCCCGCAATCCCCGCAATTCCCCTTTCTCTGTTCGTCAATCGAATAGATCCGGCTGAATAAAGGAGTGAGGAGGAATACTAGGAGAAATTCTCAAAACCAAAAACACAATGAATGAAGTAACAGCCAATTATGATGAATCGTGGAAAGAAGCCTTAGATGAATATTTTGAAGGTTTCTTATCCTTTTTCTTTCCC
>NZ_JAYGHC010000036.1:44848-57793 GCF_034932285.1 Cronbergia sp. UHCC 0137 | reverse complement strand
AACAAGAACGTCAAAGAGCAGAACAAGAACGTCAACGCACAGAACAAGAACGTCAAAGAGCAGAACAAGAACATCAACGAGCTAATGAAGCTGAACAAAAAGCCGCTAAGTTAGCTGAAAAGCTGCGATTAATGGGAATTAATCTAGAAGATATTTCCTATTAGCTAAAATTGAGAAAATTAAAAGTGCGATCGCTCTTTTTGATCAATGGTTAGACAATCAAGCAGAAAATAGCTAAAATATTACTATTACTTAAGATAATGCTTCACTAGAAGTAGAAGAAGGATAATATAAAGTTGAGGAATTAGAAATAAAACTGAATCAGTCAGACATTATTGATCATGCTCTCAATTTAATTGGTTAAATTAAGTAGAAAATCGCCATGAGTCTTTATACTAGCGACTTTTACGCTTGGACACAAGAACAGGCTAAAGCCCTGAAAAATCAACAATGGGAACAACTTGATCTGGCTAATCTTTTAGAGGAAATTGAAGCATTGGGAAGAAGAGAACGCCAAGAACTTCGTAACCGTTTAGGGATTTTGTTAGGACATTTCTTGAAATGGGAATATCAGCCTGAAAAAAGAGGAAATAGTTGGATTGCAACCATTCGAGAACAACGCCGTGAATTATTAATTTTGCTAGAAGAAAACCCCAGTCTTAAATCTTATCTTGAAGAAGTTTTAGAAATATCCTATCAAAAAGGTTTAGATTTAGCAGTTTATGAAACAGGGTTATCTTATTCAACTTTTCCTGTTTCCTCTCCATATTCTTTTGTCCAAATATTAGAGCAGGAATTTGTCTCGTTTGATTCATAAAATTAATCTAGTTATTAACTAAGCAGAAAATTTTTGATTTCGTTATCATGGAAAATAATCTTTATAAATATTTAAAATAAATGCTAGAAAAGATTACTCCTCTCATTCTAACTTACAACGAAGAACAAAATATTGTTCGGACTCTTGAGCATCTTACCTGGGCTACAAGTATTGTTGTGATTGATAGTTATAGTACAGATAATACATTACATATTCTAGATTCATATTCCCAAATTAAGCTATTTAAACGTAAATTTGATACTCATGCTACTCAATGGAATTATGGCTTAGATCAGGTTCAATCTGAATGGATTCTTTCTCTTGATGCAGACTATGTTGTAACTGATGAGTTAATAAACGAAATTCAGAATTTTCCTTTAGATAATCCTATTGACGGCTACTTTGCTAAATTCAAATATTGTGTATTTGGACAACCTCTACGAGGTACAATACTTCCTCCTAGAGAAGTGCTATTTCGCAAAAATAAGGCGATGTATATTGATGATGGCCATACACAATTACTGAAGAATAAGGGAAATTCTAGTCAACTATCTGCATACATTCACCACGACGATCGCAAGCCTTTAAATCGTTGGTTATGGGCGCAAGATCGTTATATGATCATTGAAAGTAAAAAGCTACTGGAGACACCTAATAATCAACTCAGTTTGGGCGATCGCATCCGTAAACAAAAAATTCTCGCTCCTTTCATCATTTTAGTCTATTGTCTGATCCTTAAAGGTGGTATTCTTGATGGATGGCATGGTTGGTACTACGCATTTCAAAGAGTTTTAGCAGAAATCCTTCTCAGCATACACATAATTGAAGCAGAAAAACTTAAACATTAGCTATTTACAATTACACCACCTTGTTTAACAATTTGGCACAAACCACTTTTTAACAAGATTTTTAGAAATTAAGTGTCGTAGTTTAATAAAAAACTATTGTAAAATTAAATTAGTTAGAGGTTAATTTAATGACAAATACACTCGTTTTTGAAGTTTCCGAAGAAGAAGATGGAGGATTTATTACTGAATGCCTCACAGAGGACATTTTTACACAAGGGGACAATTGGGAAGAACTTAAATCTAATATTCAAGAAGCTGTTAAAGCTTTCTATTTTGAAGAATCAAGCTTTCCAATCATCCAGTTACATCTTGTTAAAAATGAAATCTTGTTAATTCAATGAAGATACCTAGAAATCTCAAAGGATTACATTTAATTCAAGTCTTGTCTAAATCTTGGGATTACCAAATTGTCAATCAAGAAGGAAGTCACGTTATTTTAGAAACGGAAATTCCTACCCATCATCATCTATGTATTCCTGATCACAATCCTTTGAGAATTGGGACTTTAAACTCAATTTTAGGTGCTGTTTCCCGCCATAAAGGAGTAAGTAAACAAGATATTCTAAATTCGTTGAAGGAATAGCTAACATGGAAAATCTTTATGAAAAAGATTATGCTGATTGGGCAGAACAAATGGCACAAAGATTACAAGACAGGTGTTTTAATGAATTGGATATTGATAACTTAGTCGAAGAAATTAAAGATTTGTCAAAACGAGAACGGGATAAACTATTAAGCAGTATTCGATTGATTCTTCATCATTTACTAAAATGGGATTATCAACCTCTAAAACGTTCTAGAAGTTGGCAGATAACTATTGAAAGAGAACGAAATAATATTGATTTATACCTAGAAGATAGTCCAAGCTTAAAAAAATATCTTTGTCAAGAATGGATTCAAAAAATGTATCGAAATGCCCGGTTAGATGCAATCAAAGAAACTGAATTAGATTTACCTCAAGATTGTCCTTATCAAATTCAGGATATCTTAGAAAGAACATTTGACAAAGCCATCTGAAAAAATTTTCCTCGATCAAGAAAATTTTGTACCAATCATATAATATAAATAAAATACAAATAAACATAAATTCAATAAATGCAAATATTAGTTACCGGAGTTGCTGGATTTATTGGTTATCACTTGGCCAAACGTCTGTTAAGTGAAAATATCCAGGTGTATGGCATCGACAATTTGAATGGGTACTATGATGTTAACCTAAAAAAAAACAGACTTGCTCAACTTCAAGATCATGAAAAGTTTACCTTTGAAAAATTGGATTTGAGCGATCGCACTCAAATAGCCAAACTTTTCCAAACTCAAAACTTCGATTGTGTTGTCAACCTAGCAGCCCAAGCAGGTGTGCGCTATTCCCTAGAAAATCCCCACGCTTATGTAGATAGCAACCTCACGGGTTTTGTAAATATCCTCGAAGGGTGTCGTCATAGTTCAGTTAAGCATCTAGTATTTGCTTCTTCTAGTTCAGTGTATGGAGTCAATCAAAAAATCCCTTTCTCTACCACCGATGATGTTAATTATCCCATTTCTCTCTACGCTGCCACCAAAAAAGCTAATGAGTTAATGGCTTATACTTATAGTCATCTTTATCAATTACCAATTACAGGGCTACGCTTTTTTACAGTTTACGGTCCATGGGGACGACCTGACATGGCTTATTTCAAATTTGTTAAAGCAATTGAACAACAAAAGCCAATTGATGTTTATAACTTTGGCAATATGCAGCGTGATTTTACCTATATTGACGATGTAATTGAGGGTGTAGTGCGTGTGATGGCAAAAATTCCTACCTGTGCTAAAAATGAAAGTGAGATCAAAACACCCTCTCAAGTTCCCTACAAACTTTACAACATAGGGAATAACCAGCCTGTATCCTTGATGCGATTTATTGAAGTCATAGAACAAACATTAGGAAAAGAAGCCCAAAAAAATCTATTACCAATGCAGCCTGGTGATGTTCCTAGCACTTATGCAGATGTAGACGACCTGATAAAAGATGTAGGATTTAAGCCAGATACACCAATTGAAAAGGGTATTGCTCAATTTATCCAGTGGTATCGGGAGTATTACAATTGTTAATTATCAAACGGCTATACCAACAATGGAAAAAATACAGACTAGCCATCTTGTCGGGTATTATACTTGTTTTTTGCAGCCATATCCCTATCCGTATAGCGATCGCCTCTTACCAAGCACCCATACCTCAAGCCATCCTCACCCTGGGCGGTGATCCAAACCGAGAAAAATTTACAGCCCAATTTGCCCAGCAACACCCCCACTTAGATATTTGGGTTTCTAGTGGCATATCACCAGAATTAGCCAACACCATATTTCAAACCGCAGGTGTTTCCAAAAGTCGTCTTCACCTCGACTACCGTGCTGTAGACACTGTTACCAACTTTACTACCCTTGTAGATGACTTAAAACAACATCAAATTCAACACATATATTTAATTACTTCAGAATATCATCTACCCAGAGCAAAAACCATAGCTACCATAGTCTTAGGTAGCCAAGGCATTACTTTTACCCCTATTTCTATTCCCTCTCAACAACCCAAAGAATCTACAATGCGTATTGTCCGCGATAGCGCTCGCGCTGTACTTTGGATTATATCAGGTAAGACCGGAGCTAGTTTCAATCCTCGTTCACCACTATATGCGTTTAGATAACTATTCCACTGGCAACTATAGCCCCGGTGCGTCTTACTCCCAGCAACTTTTGTGGTATTTTATCGGTTCACCCTTAGTTGAAAGTTATTGGCTACCTGTATCATCCTTAAAAGTCTGGATTCTGCGAATTTTTGGAGCTAAAGTCGGTAATGGAGTCCGCATTAAAACTGGAGTTAAAGTCAAGTTTCCTTGGCGGTTGAGTATCGGCGATTTTGTGTGGATTGGCGAAAATACCTGGATAGATAACCTCGCTCCCGTAGTTCTAGAAAATCATGTTTGTCTATCTCAAGGGGTTTACCTTTGTACTGGTAATCACGATTGGACTCATCCTGATTTTAAACTGACTCCTACCCCAATCCATATTCAAGAAGGTAGTTGGATAGGAGCTAAATCAGTGATTGGGCCTGGAGTCACCATAGGAAAAGGTGCCGTCTTAGCACTAAGTAGTGTAACAGGACGTTCCCTAGAACCAATGATGATATATGCTGGCAACCCAGCCCAATCAGTAAAAAAAAGAATCATGAGTTGAGTAAAAATTATTAACTAAATAAAGAAAGCAAGTATAATAAATCAACTACTGAGAATTTACTGAATAATTTTGAAAATAAAGCTGACAACTTAATAAACCAGCGTGTAATATATTATAGATGATATCTGGCACCTGAATTGACTATTTAACTCCAGATTTTCCAGCACTCTCAAAAGATTGCTCCTTTTAAATCCATACTTGGTTTCAGAGTAACTAGGGGCAAGTTTATAAATTTACCAAATTTTATTCTCCAACCTAGAAATAATCAAATAATACTCTTCTAACATCATAAAACACATGATTGAACATGATTATACAATAGTTCCAAAGGCTAATGAAAATGGTAAGGCTATTTTTCCACCTCAATTATTAGCACCTCCAACTTTTCCAGGCTTGGAAACAGATGTAGATGATTGGAGCCTTAAACAGTTATTGGCAATAATCAAACGTAGAGGATTAGTCATCATAGGGTTTGTATCCTTGGCTATGGCTGGTGTTACCTACACAACACTCAAACAAGAAGCAATATATCAAGGGAACTTTCAACTTTTAGTTGAACCAGTTAATCGGGATGGTAGTTTAGATAGACTAGCAATTCCCGATACCAATTTTGGTAAATCAGGACTGGATTATGAAAGCCAAATTCAAGTGCTTAAAAGTCAAGAACTAATGCAGGGTGTTGTCAACCAATTGCAAATTTCCTATCCTGAAATTAACTATTATTCTCTAATTAGTGATTTATCTATTCGTCGTATAGGTGAAACGAAAGTGATAGATATAAGCTACAGAAATCAAAATGCTAGTAAAATTAAATTCGTATTAGATGCTATTTCTAAATATTATTTAAACTATAGCTTAGAAAAACGCAAAACCCAGTTGAACCAGGGAGTTCAATTTGTAGACAAACAACTCCCTACTATCAAAAATAGAGTAACTCAACTCCAACAACAACTACAAATTTTCCGCCAGCGATACTCTTTCATGGATCCCGGTAATCAGTCTGGTCTGTATACTGGACAACTGCAAGGTCTAGAACAGCAACGACTAGAAATAGATAAACAATTAGCATCGGCTCGTGCTGCTTACAGCAGTTTATCGAAACCAGAAGGAGAACTGGCTACCTTAAATAGTGCGTCGATATATCAGCAGTTAATATCTCAATTACGTCAATTAGAAGCCCAGATTTCGGGAGAATTAGTACGTTTTCAACCAGATAACCCAGCCATAGAAACACTACAAGAAAAAAGACGAAATCTATTACCAATTATTGAAGACGAAGCAAATAGATATGTCGGTCTGAGATTGGCTGAAGCTGCTGCTCAAATCCAGAGATTAGAAGTAGAAAGCCAAGAATTAGCTAAGGTAGAACAGCGACTGAAGTTAAGATTTGAGCAATTACCAATTTTAGCCAGACAATACAGCGAAATTCAGCGAGATTTGCAACTAGCAAATGATAGTCTAAATCGGTTCTTAGCTACCCGTGAAACACTACAAATACAAGTAGCCCAGACAGAAATCCCTTGGGAACTAATACAAGCACCAATTCAGCCTTTATTGCCCATATCACCGGATATCCCACGTAATTTAATGTTAGGATTTATCGGCAGTTTAATTGGGGGGATTGCTATTGCCTTACTTTTAGAAAAACTAGATAACACTTATCACACAGTTGATAGTATAAAAGATACAGTCAAAATGCCTGTGTTGGGTACTCTTCCTTTTGATAAGAAAATTCAAAGTTCTTCACTACTTAATGTGAGCAATTTAGAAACAGAAACTGAGATTCCTTCTACAACCAAGAACCGGTTTTCTAGTATTTTTGATCGTTCTTCTTCAAGCAGTAAAAGCTATGGACAAGGAAAATTCTGGGAATCTCTACAAGTTCTTTATGCTAATATTCAACTACTCAATCCTGATCAGCAGATTCGTTCTTTAGTTATTTCTTCTGCCATGCCCGCAGATGGTAAGTCTACAGTAGCATTAAACTTAGCTCAAATAGCTACAGTCATGGGTAAAAGAGTTTTACTTGTAGATGCTGATATGCGTCGTCCTTCTATTCACAAAACATCAGGGTTACATAATCTATCGGGATTAAGTAGTTTAATATCTTCCAATATGCCTGTTGATCAAGTTATTCAGCCAATATCTTCGATCCAAGGATTATCTGTGATTACTGCTGGACCCGTGCCACCCGATCCTGTGAGACTACTTTCTTCAGATAAAATGAAGCAACTAATGGCACATTTTCAAGCAAATTTTGATTTGGTGATTTACGATGTTCCCCCAATGTTGGGATTAGTTGATGCCAGACTTTTAGCACAACAAGCTGATGGTATTGCCCTAGTAGTCAGAATAGATAAAACAGATAAATCTGGACTTTCACAACTTCAGGATAATTTAAAATTATCTTCTGTAAATTTGTTAGGCATTATTGTGAATGGAGATAAGGCAGAATTAAATAGTTATAATTACTATTACGGTGCTAATAACCAAAGTAATCCTGCTTAGTCTGATTTTTCAATGTGCAATTTACCTGGTTTTCTTGGTTTGAAAGAGAAAATTATAGATGAAACTAGAAATCATCAGGGTGTAGCTACAAAAAAGAGCAATGCTGAAAGTAGTAAATACAGGCAGATTCATGGTTTTAATCATTAATTTGATTAAATTTAATGCTATAATAGTGAAAATTAAGCTGGCTATAAAAGTTAGTAAATTTTTGCTCAAAATATTCTCCCAATCAATCTGTATTTAGACTTAACTTAATTAATAGTTGATTGAATTGCTTAAATACCGTCAGGTATTTTACATTTTAACCTGTTGACAAGTTTAATTATGGCTAAACCAAAAGGTGGTCGTGGTAAATCTGCACCTTATACTACTCGTCAAGTGCGTGTACCTGAACCAATTATTTCCCAAGTTGACAAGTTGATTGAGCTTTATCACGAATACTTGGAGGCTGGAGGTGATGCTAGTAACCCACCAGATTTATTAATGGCTAAACCTGTGAACAAGTTAAGTGCGATCGCTCTCAAGTTGCAGTGATATGATGGTCAATGATATTGAGCAGCGACATTGGCCGCCAGAAATAGAATTTAAGTATGAACTCTACACAAGAACAACTAAAACTGAAATTGGTACAGGCTTTGGTGGCTGCGTTTGGCGAAGAATTTGCTGGAGTAGACCCGATTTTGGTGGCTGCGAGTAATCCTAAATTTGGTGATTATCAAGCGAATGTGGCTTTATCCTTGAGTAAAAAGTTAGGGAAGCAACCGAGAGCGATCGCAACTGCTATTGTAGAAAAACTAGATGTGTCGGAATTTTGCGAACCACCAGAAATCGCGGGGCCTGGTTTTATTAATCTAAAATTACAAAGATCCTATCTGGAAGCACAACTAAGCGCCATTCAAGCAGATCCTAGATTAGGAGTTCCCCCAGCACCAGTACCACAGAAAGAAATTGTCGATTTTTCCAGTCCGAATATTGCCAAAGAAATGCACGTCGGACACTTGCGTTCTACCATTATTGGTGATTGTATCGCCCGAATTTTAGAATTTCGCGGACATGATGTATTGCGGTTAAATCATGTTGGTGATTGGGGTACACAATTTGGAATGTTAATCGCCTACTTGCGGGAAGTTTATCCACAAGCCCTCACCACTGCTAACGTTTTAGATATTGGTGATTTAGTGAGTTTTTACCGCAAAGCTAAACAACGATTTGATCAAGATGAAGCTTTTCAAGAAATAGCACGCCAAGAAGTTGTGAAATTACAAGCAGGTGAACAAGATACAGTTCATGCTTGGAAGTTGTTATGTGAACAATCACGGAAAGAATTTCAAATAATTTATAATTTATTGGATATCAAAATAACTGAACGGGGAGAATCTTTTTATAATCAATATCTTCCAGCCGTTGTGGAAGATTTACAGAAAGTTGATTTATTAGAAGAAAATCAAGGTGCAAAATGTGTTTTTCTAGAAGGCTTTACCAATAGAGAAGGAGAACCTTTACCCTTAATTGTACAGAAATCTGATGGTGGTTATAACTATGCAACAACAGATTTAGCATCCCTCCGTTATCGGATTCAACAAGATCAAGCAAAACGGATTATTTATGTAACAGATTCAGGACAAGCAAACCACTTTGCTCAATTTATGCAGGTAGCGCGTAAAGCTGGATGGATTCCTGATGATGTAGAATTAGTTCATGTTCCCTTTGGTTTAGTTTTGGGGGATGATGGGAAGAAATTCAAAACCCGTTCTGGGGACACTGTGCGGTTACGAGATTTGTTAGATGAAGCAATTTCTCGCGCTCGTACAGACATAGAAACTAGATTAAAAGAAGAAGGAAGGGAAGAATCAGAAGAGTTTATTAATCATGTTGCTGAAGTTGTTGGCATTAGTTCGGTAAAATATGCCGATTTAAGCCAAAATCGTAACAGTAATTATGTGTTTAGTTACGATAAAATGCTTTCTCTCAAAGGGAATACAGCGCCTTATATGCTTTATGCTTATGTGAGAACTCAAGGAATTAGTAGAGAAGGAAATATTGATTTTGAGAATTTGGGAGTAGATGCAAAAATTTTGCTAGGAGAAGAGGCAGAATTAACTTTAGCCAAGCATTTATTACAATTGGATGAAGTAGTTAGTGAAGTTGAACAAGATTTATTGCCAAATCGGTTATGCGATTATCTATATCAACTAAGTGACAAATTTAATAAATTCTACGAAAATTGTCCTGTTCTCAAATCTGAAGAACCTGTAAAAACATCACGGTTGGTTTTGTGTCATTTGACAGCTAAAACTTTAAAATTGGGGTTAGATTTGTTGGGAATTAGAGTTCTAGAAAGGATGTAAGTAGAAGGAGTCAGGAGTCAGGAGTCAGGAGTCAGGAGTCAGAATAAATGCAACCTGCAAAAACATTTGAAGATTTAATAGTTTGGCAAAAAGCACATCAATTTGTTTTAGGAGCATATCAATTAACTGCAAATTTTCCTAAATCAGAAATATATGGACTTACTTCTCAGTTTAGACGCGCATCAGTTTCTATTCCTGCAAATATTGCAGAGGGATTTAAGAAAAAAGGAGACCTTGATAAAGCAAAATTTATGAATATAGCACAAGCTTCTCTAGAAGAATGTAGATACTATCTTATTCTTACAAATGATTTAGGATATGGTGATACATCAGAATTAATGTTGAAACTACAAGAAGTTAGTAGATTACTGGATAGTTATGCAAAAGCTATTCTCAAAAATTCTACCTTTTAATTCATTGTTTCCCCTGTTTACTTCCTTCTTTCTTCTTCTTTCTTTCTTCTTCTTTCTTTCTCTTCCTGACTCCTGACTCCTGACTCCTGACTCCTTAACTTATGCCTTGTAGTTATCTTTTAGTATCTCACGGTAGTCGTGATCCACGTCCAGAGATTGCGATGCAAGAACTGGCAAAACTGTTAATTCAAAGATTACCGAAAGGTGAAAATTTGGTCGGTACAGCAGCTTTAGAAGTTCAGTCCCAACCTTTACATCAACAGATTCAACAATTTGCTAATGATGCTTTGGCTGTTGGCTGTAATTCCCTAAAAATTGTACCGTTGTTTTTGCTGCCTGGGGTACATTTGATGACAGATATTCCCGCAGAAGTTGCATTAGCTAAAATGGCTTTTAATGGAAATATAACTATTAATCTTCAACCTCATGTAGGTAGTCATCCAGGTTTAGGAAAATTGTTGACTCAATCAATGGCTAATATTGAATCAGAGGCATTAATTTTGTTAGCCCATGGTAGTCGTCGTCCCCTGTCGTTACAGCCCGTAGAAGCAATAGCAGCGAGTTTGAGGGGAATTACGGCTTACTGGTCTGTACCTCCGAGTTTAGACTCACGGGTGCAGCAGTTGGTAGCTGATGGTAAGAGAGAAATTGCGATTTTGCCCTATTTTTTATTTTCTGGTGGGATAACTGATGCGATCGCTCTAGCCGTAGAAACGCTAAAATTACAATTCCCATCGGTAAATTTTCAACTAGCACCACCTTTGGGACCAAGTGCAGAACTAGCTGATCTAATTTGGGATTTGACAAAAGAAGGGGAAAAAGTTGTTGGGTAAGGTTTATTTAGTCGGTGCGGGTCCAGGAGATCCGGGATTAATGACTCTCAAGGGTAAGGGTCTGCTGGAATGTGCAGATGTGGTAATTTATGATGCTTTGGTGAGTCCAGAAATTCTAGCGATGATTAATCCCCAAGCGGAACAAATTAACGCTGGTAAGCGGATGGGGAGACATTCTCTGTTACAGGAAGAAACTACTCAGTTGTTGATTGAAAAAGCCTTAGATCACCCCATTGTTGTCCGTCTTAAAGGTGGTGATCCGTTTATTTTCGGTCGCGGTGGTGAAGAAATGGCGGAATTGGTGGCAGCAGATATTCCGGTGGAAGTTGTACCGGGTATCACATCGGGAATTGCCGCTTCCGCTTATGCGGGTATTCCTTTAACTCATCGTCTCTATAGTTCGTCTGTAACCTTTGTGACGGGTCATGAAGCAGCAGGGAAATATAACCCGATAGTAAACTGGTCAGCGATCGCCCACGGTTCCCAAACCATTGTGATTTATATGGGTATTCACAATCTACCCCACATTGTCGAACAGCTAAGTTTGGCGGAATTAAGCGTAGACACACCCATTGCTTTAGTCCGTTGGGGTACTCGTCCCGAACAATCAGAATTAATTGGCACTTTGGCGACAATTTTAGACCAAGTAGAGCAAACTGGATTTACCGCCCCAGCGATCGCTGTTATTGGTTCCGTAGTCAATCTACACAGCATTTTATCTGATTGTCGTCCTTTTTATGCCAAATGTTGAAAAATGGTTTTCAATAAATCATCTTGGTTAAAAGGCTTATATAAATACCCTGAAGCCCCGACCAGTTTAGCTTTAGCCCTATCTATGAAGCTAGGTTTTTCTGCCATCAAAATTATAGGTGTATCTCTAAAATAGACGTTTTTTCGCAACAAAGAACATACCTGATAAGCATTTAAATTAGGTAGCAACACATCTAAAAAAATCAGGTCTGCTTTCAGGTGAATAATTTCCATTAAAGCCTCCGAAACATCTGTAAATCCAGTTACAGAAAATATTTCCTCATCTAAAAACCCTTGAATATTTTCTAGCAAAATAAAGTTATCAACAATAGAAAAAAGTTTATATTGTTTTTTCTCCATTGCTGATGTCCCATAGATATCGCTATCCTCCGTTGATTGATATCTATTTCTTCTGTGGAATTTCTGCTCAGTATTTGTGGGCTGATTATCTCGCCAGAATTGCCGTTCTTCTGAAGAATTTCTACTTTTATTTTGACATTGCTCAATTAATAAATTTAGATCTAAATAGCAAAACTTAGGTAGCTCATCTAGAAAGTTTTCAGGAATAAATTCATAACTACCAAGTTCTAATTTGAGAAATGATTCCAAAACTTCTAATGCTAATTGCTCAATCAGTACCGCAGCTTGGAAATGACTAATATATCTTTGACTAACTAACCAACAAATAGCTAAATAATCAGGGTTGGGTATTGATTGTTTCTGTGTATTAGTTTCAAAAATTGTCCGTAACTGATCATTAATTCCTATAGGGAGAGTAGAAATGTGCTGACTTAGCTGTTGTAATTTTCTATAAAGTGGCTCAAACATTTGCTCTGCATAACAAGCATAAATCAGTTTTCCTTCATCTATATAGATTGACCAGGTTCCTGATGTACTAAATAATTGTAAACAACCAGTCGCCGATTCTCTGGTAATTTTGGTTAGTAGTTGTAAAGGTTGTAATCTCTGAAAAAATCTATATCTATTAATAGGAAATGTTTTCATTGCATCTACTCAAAGGCTATAGTTAAGGGTTTGTATTGTGTGAATTAACTTTTCTGAAAATTCACATTTGTGATGCTCCTGATAAATAAAAATAATGTCTAATAAAACATTATGTAAGACTTCAAAGGTATTGCAACAAGTCAATATATCTATCCTTTTTCTTATATTCAGAAGGACAAAAAGGAGAAGTTCGGATATTTTGTAGTC
>NZ_JAYGHC010000036.1:0-44794 GCF_034932285.1 Cronbergia sp. UHCC 0137 | reverse complement strand
TTTCTGACGCACCTTATTTCACTAAAAGAGCAACTTATGTTACATAAACACGTCAATAAAACCTATATTAGAGGAGAGAGGTTTTTTAGAAACTTTTTTGATTTCATAAATATTCTCAATTAAATTGAAATATGCCTGATCCAGAACCGTAGTAGGGACATTCTATGTAAAGTCTCTTTTTCGGAGATATCTTCTGTATGATCGGCTAATTTACTGCTTAATGGTAGATGTTTGATAATTAATTACTACTTTTAGGTTACTATAAATTTTTTCGAGAAATAAAAAAATATATTAAACATATCATGAAAAATTGAAGTGGATTGAAAAAAACAGAATTTTCCCCAGACAATTTTAAATTAATAAACTGTATTGTGTTACACTTAAAAGATAATTTTTATTTGAAATTTAAAAAGACTTGAGCAATTTTTAAAGACAAATTATATTAGCCCTGTTCTCTAGTATTTATTTTATACTTCAATCACCGTGACCCCAATTAATCTTCAAGTCCAAGAAAAAAGTACACGTCTTGATCTGTACTTGTCTCAAGAATTATCAGATTTATCCCGTTCCCGGATTCAGCAGTTGATTGAACAAGGTCATCTGCAACTAAATGACCAAGTTTGTACATCAAAAAAAATCAGTTTGAAGGTGGGCGATCGCATCACTCTCCAAATCCCCCAAGTCCAACCCTTGGAACTAGAAGCAGAAACCATCCCCCTGGATATTCTTTACGAAGATGACCAATTATTAATACTCAATAAACCAGCAGGTTTGGTAGTCCATCCCGCACCCGGTCATCCCAACGGGACTTTAGTTAACGCCTTATTAGCCCACTGTCCCAATCTCCCCGGTATTGGTGGTGTTCAGCGTCCGGGAATTGTCCACCGACTAGATAAAGATACAACGGGAGCGATCGCGATCGCTAAAACCGATGTAGCCTATCAACACCTCCAAGCCCAAATGCAAGCAAAAACCGCACGGCGTGAATATTTGGGTGTAGTTTACGGTGCGCCAAAAACTGAAACGGGGATCATCGACTTACCAATTGGTCGTCATCCCCAAGACCGCAAAAAAATGGCAATCATCTCCATAGAACAAGGTGGCCGTGCTGCCATTACCCACTGGCATATTCAAGAACGCCTGGGTAACTACACCTTAGTTCATTTTCAACTAGAAACCGGACGTACCCATCAAATTCGCGTTCACAGCGCCAAAATCGGTCATCCCATTGTTGGCGACCCAATTTATAGTTCTGGCCATTCAATCGGTGTAAATTTGCCCGGTCAAGCCCTACACGCTTGGCGACTCAAGTTACAGCATCCCCTCTCTGGAGAACCGATTCAGGTGACAGCCACCCCCCCTCAAAGTTTTACAACTCTCCTAGAAGTCCTTCGCCGCCGACTCGCTTTTTCCTCTTAAAACTTCTTGCAAAAGTCGTGATTTCCAAATTTTTCTTTGCACCTCTGCGCCTCTGCGCCTCTGCGTGAGCTTTTCAAGAATATTCTTGGCGACACCAAAGTATTTATGCAAGAGGTCTTTAGAGAACTCCACAAAAAAGATAGCTCCCTGCCGTCACAACGACGGGATATTTTTTTAGTGGGAAGTCTCTTAAACCTCGATTTATCCCCCCACCCCCCATTTTTATCTCGGTTTTTTTCTCAGATAGAAAAAAAAAATCAACTTAGAGCAACATTTAGAAATGAGAACTTTACATTTATTTAAAAAACCGTACAAAGCAAATTAGCCAAGTCAAAGGAAAATATCTTTAATTTTCGGCATTTCTCCAACAATCAAGAAAAAATGAAAGTAATCAAAATTAATAATGTCTGGTTCAAGCATTAAGAAATGTTACGAGAAAAGAAGCTTTTACTCAGGTGTAATCCTTGTATGTAAAGGTTTTGAGGTTTTTATTATTCCTGTAACGCATTTTTTCATAATTTGTAACAAATAAAGGATCTATAGCATTGTATAAACATAAGCTGAAGGGGTTAAAGGTCAGATAAAAGTTAAACGAGGCAATCAATTCACAAAGTTTGCCTGTTTCTCATAAAATCAACCTTGGTTCTCATAATTTCCTGTTCACTGACGTGAGCAAGAGAGTAAAGAGCCAAATTGAGAAAACGTTTAATTCAAATATCCTGCCATTCCCGATTAAAACTTTTGACGAAACAAAGACATCTTTCAACTAAGTATTAGGAGATTAGAGTCCATGACATTAGATGTATTCAGCAAAGTAGTATCTCAAGCCGATTCCAGAGGCGAATTTCTCAGCACCGAACAACTAGATGCTTTAACAGCAGTTGTTAGCAGCGGCAACAAGCGTTTAGACGTTGTTAACCGCATCACCAGCAACGCTTCTGCGATCGTTACCAACGCTGCTCGTGCTTTGTTTGAAGAACAGCCCCAATTGATCGCTCCTGGTGGTAACGCTTACACCAACCGTCGTATGGCTGCTTGTCTACGCGACATGGAAATCATCTTACGCTACGTTACCTACGCAGCATTGGCTGGCGACGCTAGTGTTTTAGATGACCGTTGCTTGAATGGCTTACGGGAAACCTACCAAGCATTGGGTACTCCTGGTGCTTCAGTAGCAGTTGGTGTTGGCAAAATGAAAGAAGCAGCGATCGCTATTGTTAACGATCCCAACGGTATCAGCAAAGGTGATTGCAGTTCCTTGGTATCTGAAGTAGCCAGCTATTTTGACCGTGCTGCTGCTGCTGTTGCTTAATCAATTCTCTTCCGCCAAAAAAACTCAGAAACAAATTAGGAGATACTGAACAATGAAAACACCAATTACCGAAGCGATCGCATCTGCTGATACCCAAGGACGTTTTTTGAGCAACACCGAACTGCAAGCAGTTAACGGTCGTTTTGTTCGCGCTATTGCCAGCATGGAAGCTGCTCGTGGTTTGACAGCTAACGCTCAAAAATTGATTGACGGTGCTACCAGTGCTGTATACAACAAATTCCCTTACACCACCTCCACCCCTGGTCCTCAATTCGCTTCTGACAGCCGTGGTAAAGCTAAATGCGCTCGTGACGTTGGTCACTACCTACGCATCATCACCTATAGCTTAGTTGCTGGTGGAACAGGTCCTTTGGATGAGTTCTTGATTGCTGGTTTGGCTGAAATCAACGGTGCATTTGACTTGTCTCCCAGTTGGTATGTAGAAGCTCTCAAATACATCAAAGCTAGTCATGGTCTAAGTGGTCAAGCTGCTAACGAAGCTAACACCTACATCGACTACGCAATCAACGCTCTCAGCTAGATAGCGTCATGCCCGGAGAGGGGTGCAATTGTTGGATGGAATCACCCCGACAGGGGTTCGCCAGTAAGATAAATCTGGCTCACCTAGCAGTTGAATCTTCCTCCGGGCATAGTTTTAGGTAGAAATAGTCAGCGCTCGGTAAAATTACCGCAGAGCCAAAAATAGGGGAAAAAAATGGCAATTACAACAGCAGCAGCTAGGCTGGGAACAGAGCCTTTTAGTGAGGCACGTCGAGTTGAAATGCGCCCCAACGCCAGCCGAGAAGAAGTCGAATCGGTAATTCGTGCCGTTTATCGGCAAGTATTAGGTAATGACTATATCTTGGCATCAGATCGGTTGATTAGCGCAGAATCACTATTGCGGGATGGCAATTTGACAGTGCGGGAATTTGTCCGCAGCGTTGCCAAATCTGAACTCTACAAAGAGAAATTCTTCTATAACAGCTTCCAAACCCGGTTGATTGAACTCAACTACAAACATTTGTTAGGTCGCGCCCCCTACGATGAGTCAGAAGTGACATACCACTTAGACTTATACATTAACGAAGGGTACGATGCAGAAATCGACTCATACATTGACTCGATGGAGTATCAAAACAGCTTCGGTGATAATGTCGCGCCTTACTATCGGGGTTTTGACACTCAGCCAGGACAGAATATTGCTGGATTTAACCGGATGTTCCGTTTATACCGGGGTTATGCCAACAGCGACACCTCCCAAGTAGAAGGAACAAAATCTCGTTTAGCCAGAGAATTAGCTGGTAACAAATCTTCTTCCATCGTTGGTCCATCTGGAAGCAACGATAATTGGGGATTCCGTGCCTCTGCGGATAATGCTCCCAAGCAAAACTTAGGTAATGCTGTAGGGCAATCGGATCGCGTTTACCGAGTTGAAGTCACGGGCATTCGCAATCCAGGATACCCCAGCGTGCGGCGGAGCAGCACAGCATTCATCGTACCTTACGAGCGACTATCTGACAAGATCCAGCAAATTCACAGACAAGGCGGTAAAATCGTCAGCATTACAGCAACGTAAGGTAGAGTGCTGTTGATCAGCAAAACTCAAGCATAGGAGATATAGAAGTAATGTTCGGTCAAACCACCCTTGGTGTTGGTAGCGTTTCTTCCTCAGCCAGCCGAGTATTTCGTTATGAAGTTGTAGGCTTGCGGCAAAATCAAGAAACAGACAAGAATAAATTCAACATCCGTCGTAGTGGTAGTGTATTTATCACCGTACCCTATAGCCGGATGAACGAAGAAATGCAACGGATTAGCCGTTTAGGTGGCAGAATCATCAAAATTGAGTCTTTGAGTGCCGCCGAGGAAAACTAAGTTCTGGTAATGATAGAACCCAGTGCAGAAGAACACTCTGCGGAAACCGGGCCACAACTGACACCAGAATTAGCGATCGCTAACCTACAATCACCAGATTTAAGTCTCCGCTATTATGCTGCTTGGTGGCTAGGTAAGTTTAGAGTCAGTCAGCCAGATGCTATAGATGGCCTAATTGCTGCCTTGGATGATGAAGCCGACAGAACCGAACTGGGAGGCTATCCCCTAAGACGGAATGCGGCCAGAGCCTTGGGTAAATTAGGTAATGCCAAAGCCGTACCTGGTTTGATTGATTGTTTGGAATGTACTGATTTTTATGTGCGGGAAGCAGCAGCCCAATCCTTGGCCATGCTTGGCGATAAAAGGGCGGTACTACCACTAATCCAACTCTTAGATGGGGGTGTAGATCAGGCTATACAAGTACCTGGTTGCCCCCACCTAGCCCAGCCTTATGAAGCAGTAATAGAAGCCTTGGGAGCAATGGGAGCAACTGAGGCTATTTCCCTAATTCAGCCTTTTTTAGAGCATCCCATCCCACGAGTCCAAAGTGCCGCAGCTAGAGCCATGTATCAACTAACTCAAGATCCTCAGTATGGGGAACGGTTGGTGAAAATGTTGGCTCAAGGCGATTTAAAACTGCGTCGCGTTGTGTTGGGGGATTTGGGCGCTATTGGCTATTTGGGTTCAGCAGAAGCGATCGCTCAGGCTAAAGCAGAAAACAGCTTTAAACTGATGGCTCTCAAAGGATTGCTAGAATATCAACTCCCCCATGAGTTTGATACTATTGGTGTTTCAGATCAGGCAGTTCGAGTGATGAATCTAATGGATTTGCTATTGTAGTCAATTGGTGATTGGTTGTTCTTTCCTATTCCCCATTTACCAATGACTGATGAATTAATTCGTGCCGTTACCCTAGCACAAACACCAGACCAAATGGTGACGGCAGTGCAGAACTTAGCAGCAGCTAAAGATCCAGCCGCAATTCCCACCTTAATTGCCGTGTTTGGTTATAACAACCCACCCGCAGCAGTGGTGGCAGTAGCTGGATTGATTGAGTTGGGAGAAATAGCAGTACCTCAATTGTTAGAGCAGATAGATGATTATAACTATGGCGCACGGGCTTATTCGATTCGCACTTTAGCAGCGATCGCTGATCCCCGTGCTTTAGATGTTTTAATCACCGTTGCTGCTACCGACTTTGCCCCCAGTGTACGCCGTGCGGCCGCCAAAGGACTAGGGAGCTTACACTGGCAGCAGTTGAAACTTCCCGACAGTCAAACAGCCATCAACCGCGCCCTGGATACACTCTTATTTATTTCCCAAGACACAGACTGGTCAATTCGTTATGCTGCCGTTGTTGGTTTACAAGCTTTGGCCAAAATAACCGACGTGCAGCAACCAATTTTAGCTAGACTCCAAACAATGCTGGCTACTGATAGCGAAAAGGCCGTTCGCGCTCGTATTCAATTAGCGCGTACCAATTTGGGATTTTAGATTTTGGATTAACCAAAACTATCAGCAGATTGCTTTTAATAGCATAAAACAAGGTAAAAGTCAAGATGTCAATACCTCTTTTAGAATATTCACCAACGACACAAAACCAGCGTGTAGACGGTTACGAAGTAGCCAACGAAGATACACCAACGGTTTATCGCCTTTCCTTTGCCACCTCAGATGCGGATATTGATGCGATTATCTGGGCAGCATATCGGCAAATTTTCAGCGAACACCTGATTTTAAAAAGCAATCGTCAACTGTTTTTAGAATCTCAACTACGCAATCGGGCAATTAACGTCCGCGATTTTATTCGGGGTTTGGGTAAATCTGAAGTTTTCCGTACCCAAGTAGCAGATACTAACACTAACTATCGCTTAGTTGACATTATTTTAAAGCGGTTTTTAGGAAGGGCAACTTACAACAAAGCAGAAGAAATTGCTTGGTCAATAGTCATTGGTCAGCAAGGTTTAAATGGCTTCATTGATGCTTTGTTAGATTCAGAAGATTATCTGCAAAACTTTGGTGATGACATCGTACCTTTTCAACGTCGTCGCTACCAAGATAGACCATTTAACCTAGTTAATCCTCGTTATGATGGTTACTGGCGCGATCGCCAAACCGCAATTTATCTAGAAGGTCGTTCCTTCTACACCGCCCGCACCACCGGATATTTGACCACAGCAGATGTTCGTCGGGCAATTCCAGCCAATTTCCTCACCATGGCCGCCGGAGTTATTACCAACGAACGTAACTACCAGCGCACCATTGCCTCCGTTACCTCCCAAATCAAAACTCTAGAAATTCCCGACACTTCTCGCACTGTCACAGAACAACCAACCATTAAACCGGTAGCAGTAGCCCTACCCTATCGTTACATCCCCGCTAACCAAACTAATTAGATATGTCCATACCTTTACTCGAATACAAACCCAGTTCCCAAAACCAGCGCGTTCCTGGTTACGAAGTCCCCAACGAAGACACCCCAAAAATTTACCGCATTGAAGATTATGCCTTTGGTGGTGAAGTAGAAGAATTAATTTGGGCTGCTTATCGGCAACTATTCAGCGAACACGTCCTGTTGAAGTATTACCGCCAAAGTAATTTAGAATCCCAAGTTAAAAACAAAGCCATTACTGTCCGCGACTTTATCCGGGGTTTAGCTAAGTCTGAAGCATTCAAGAGTTTAGTGATTAAAACTAACTCTAACTACCGTCTTGTAGAAATTGCTTTAAAGCGGTTGTTAGGTCGTGCGCCTTACAATAAAGACGAAGAAATTGCCTGGTCAATCAAAATCGCTACCTTGGGTTGGGATGGTTTTGTTGATGTTTTACTAGACTCGGAAGAATATCAAAGCAACTTTGGTGAAAATATAGTCCCCTACCAACGCCGACGCTATAAAGATCGACCCTTTAATTTAGTCACACCCCGTTACAGTGACTACTGGCGCGACAAACTAGAAGATGAACGCTACAAGTGGGGCGATATCAAGAACTTCCTGGAAATGGCCAGTTCTATCCAAATTAAAACCGTCACCTATACCCCTGTAAGTACAGCTAACATCCAGATTCCTAACACCACAAGGGACACAACATCAAAAGGTATTCCCGTTTCTGTGAGTCCCAGTGCTAATTTCCCTGTGCGGTAAATTTACCTAAAATCAAAATGATCTAACTTGTAGGCGTAAAAGCTTACAATTTTCACAAGTTAGTTCTTTGTCTAATTTATTTATAAGAGGAACAACGCAGCATGACACTGCCATTACTTCAATACAAACCAAGCAGTCAAAATCATCGGGTTAGCAGCTTTGGTGTTGCTGACCAAAATGAAGATACCCCATATATCTACAGAGTTGAAGATATTAGTTCTTATACTGATATCCAAAGCATCATTTGGGCTAGTTATCGCCAAGTTTTCAGCGAACACGAGATCCTCAAGTTTAACCGTCAAAAAACTCTAGAATCTCAACTGAAAAACGGTTCTTTGTCTGTACGCGACTTCATTCGTGGTCTAGCTAAATCTGAGGCTTTTTATCGTCTGGTTGTTTCTGTTAACAACAATTATCGTTTAGTTGATATCACTCTCAAACGGTTGTTAGGTCGTTCTTCTTACAATAAAGATGAACAAATCGCCTGGTCAATTATCATCGGTACTAAGGGTTTTAGCGGCTTTGTAGATGCTCTCATAGATTCTGAAGAGTACACCCAGTGCTTTGGTGAAAATATCGTACCCTACCAGCGCAAACGGATGGAAGGTCGTCCCTATAATTTGGTGACACCACGCTACGGTGAAGATTTCCAAGAAACAGCAGGTACAGTCAATACCGACTGGCGCTTTACTTTGGAAAAATACTACACCCGCAAGTTCCAAGAAAGACGTTTGGCAGAAGGCGATCCTCGCAAGTTTGCTGATTTGGCTGCATCAGTTTCTGCTAAGGGTAACTACGCTCAAAAGTTATCTGCTTTTGATGTTGATTACATGAATGCTGTTCCTTATCGTGGTAGACGCTAAGGTTAGTTAGGGATGGGTCTAGTTTTTGTGTTGATGTAATGGCAAGTTTGCAGTTTTTCTGTTGGCTGGGTGTTATGTTAATTGAAGACTAGACCCATTAGTTTTTGTGGTGTTGCTGATGAATGGGATGATTTTTGTTTCACGCAGAGGCGCAGAGGCGCAGAGAGTCTAGCCTTTTCTGTACAATTGAGCCTGAAATTTGGACAGGAGAAATATCAAGATGGTTCAGTCTATTGCGGCCAAGGATGTGACGCTACGGGAATTAAAGCAAAATTTTGGCATTCAAATCATTGAAGATGGTAGTTTTTTTCCTGAGTGGTTGGATGGGCTTGAGGCTTTGAATGAGGAAGAACAACATTTATTAGATCGGGTGAAGGCTAATTTTTTAGAATTGATGGATGATCCCCCAATGCTAGAAAATACGGTGAAGATGGTGGTACTTGCGCCTTTGTTAGATTTAGCTGGTTTTTATCATAAACCATTCAGGATTGAAACAGAAACGGGCGTGGCTTTAGAAATGGAGGATGAAGGAACGATTATTCGGGGACGGATTGATGTTTTGGTGTTAAAAAATCGGCTTTGGTTGTTGGTAATTGAATCAAAGCGGAGTGATTTTGCAGTGACACGGGCAATTCCTCAAGCTTTGGCTTATATGTTGGGTAATGAGGAAAGTGTGTTACCTACTTTTGGGATGATTACCAATGGTAATGAGTTTTTATTTTTAAAGGTATTGGAACATAAATATGGTAATTCGCGGCTGTTTTCTTTAGTAAATCCTGATAATGAGCTTTATAGTGTTTTACAGGTATTAAAGCGTTTGGGTATGGAGTCGATAGCATTCAGCGCTCCGTAGGAATCACTAAATGGTTATTTGGCCTTGCTGAATTAGGGTATGAAATTGAAAAATTAATGATTTCAAACTCTTACTCTCTGCGCCTCTGCGCCTCTGCGTGAAACAAAATTATACTCTTAATCAGCAACGCCGGTTATTTTTGGAGAAGTTGATCAATTTCTTGCTGAAGATTAAAACGGGCAGATTGTTCAGAGCGATCGCACATTAAAGGTGTATAGTAAATCTGTGGCCGCTGTAAAAATTTTTCTAATACTTGCTTGCGACCTTTGATATAATCAGCTTCTAATACCCAAGCGTACTCCTGACGAATGGCTTTGGCGTATTCTTGATATTCCGTTGGGTTCACGGCCAATATAGCTAAATCTGCATCAAGTAATACATAAGCGTTATAGTTATCCTCACTATTTTCGTGATTTTTAGTTTGTAAGATTAAGTTTTTGGCAATATTAATATTAATCTGTGGAATCTTTAATTTTGTTAGCAATTTCGCAGCATAGTCAGCACTTTTTTCTTCATTATCTAGAAGTTGCGTGTTATAAATTACATCATGAAACCAGGCGGCAAGTTGTACAGATGGTAAATCTTGAGTGTATATCTGTAACGTATCAATTGTTTTGAGGACGTGGTGAATATGTTTTAGTGTATGGTAATAACGGTTAGGGTGAGAATAGGCTGTAATTAAATCTGTAAAAACTTGGTTAGATGCTACTTCATCTACATTAAAGGGTAGAATTGTGCCTTGCCAATGAGAAAATAGGATATCTGTAAGATTAGCGATCGCCATAAATAAATATAATTAGTACAGTAGGGCGTAAATAAACTAAATATCTAAACTAGATAATGTGCGGGAGTGACTACCGTTTTCTCCCATTTCATAAAGGGTAATTTTTTCAAGTATACCTTGATAATTGGATATAAATGGATTGACAAGGTTAAACAAGTTTTCTGTAATGCCAATTTGATTTTTATTTAGATATCTTCCCAAGGTAATATGGGGTTGAAAGGCATCACCAATAAAACGATAACCATATTTTAAATAATTAGCTTTTTCTAAATCAGAATAATTGCTTATATCTTGATATAAATCTTCTTCAGTGAGATACATGGAAGTTTTGAGATTGTCAAATACAAATTTATGGGATTGGGAAAATATGATATTAGAACTTGGATTTAAAAAGTACCAACCAGACCGCTTAAATTCTAATTCCGTTAGTTTAAATTCCAACCTATAGTTTTGGGTTTTGATGTGATCACGTAAGTTAGAAATTATGTTTATCCAATTAACATCAGGTTTAAATCTACCTTGAATTAGGGTAATATGTGGAAGATTTAATTCTGTTCCTAATATGGGCTGAAGTGGAATTAAAGAAATTACCTTTTGTTGTAATTTGACAATGGCTTTAATGTTTTCAATATTGGGAATTAATGCTAAACCTAGTTTCATATTTTTTTAGCATCAAGGATCAAAGGCAAAATCCTCGACTTTTTTAAAATCGAGGATCTGAACAAATCAAATAGAATGGCTTTATTTAGCCGAGAGAAACAGTTAAACTGCCAGGTTTAGCCAAATCTCCAGTGAACACCACACCGCGATGATTAGCGTGGAGATGACGAAGAATTTTGTAAATTGCTTCTACATCATTAGCAGCGCCCGCTTTATCAGCAACTTCTGTAATAGAAAGTGCTTTCTTTTCAGTTTGCAACACTTCCAAAACCCGTTTTTGTAAATCGAGAATTACAGCAGCAGCTTTTTTACCAGCTTCCACACCTGGTTGATGATAAGCATTGACATTTACTAAGCTGGCATATAAACCTACAGCCCGTTCATACAATGCAATTAACGCGCCAACAGTGCGGGCATTAACTTGAGGAATGGTGACTGTAATCGAATCACGATTATTCTCATACAGTGCTTGACGAGTTCCTAACAGAAAACCAGAAAGATAATCACCAGAAGTCACACCAGGATCAACTTCTGTCGATTTACCTCCACGATCTTCTAAAACTTCAATTAGGGTAGCAAAGAAATTAGGCACACCTTCCCGCAACTGCTGTACATAGGCGTGTTGGTCGGTTGAACCTTTGTTACCGTAAACGGCAATACCTTGATATACAGTTTTACCGTCTAAATCTTTTTCCTTACCCAAAGATTCCATTACCAGTTGTTGCAAATAGCGGCTAAATAACAACAAGCTGTCTTTGTAAGGGAGGACAACCATATCTTTTTCACCTTTGCCATTACCGGAGTAATACCAGGCTAGGGCTAATAAAGCGGCTGGGTTGTTTTGCAAATTAGCGACGCGGGTAGCGTCATCCATTTCTTTTGCACCATCCAGCATGGCACGAACATCAATGCCTTGTAATGCGGCTGGTACTAGCCCTACAGAGGACATTTCTGAGGTACGTCCACCCACCCAGTCATACATTGAAAACCGGGCTAACCAATTTTCTGATTTTGCTACTTTATCTAGGTTGCTATCTATGCCAGTAATAGCAACTGCATATTTGGCAAAGTCTAAATTTTGGGCAGCGTAGGCTTTTTTTACTTCAATCATGCCGTTGCGGGGTTCAGGAGTTCCCCCAGATTTGGAAATTACCAATACCAAAGTGCTGGAAAGGTTGTTTCCTAGTTGGTTGAGAACTCGATCAATTCCTGCGGGATCGGAATTGTCGATAAAGTGAATATTCAGAGGTGGAAAATCAGGGGATAGGGCTTCAGCGACAAACTGGGGTCCTAAAGCAGAACCACCAATGCCAATGGAAATAATATCCGTGAAGCGGCTTTCTTTGGGAGGATGAATAGCACCAGTGTGTACCTGGTCTGCAAAAGCTTCTATTTGTTCTAAGGTTTGAACAATTTCTTGGGTTAGTTCTGGTGTGGGTGCTAAGTCGGGATTCCGCAACCAGTAGTGTCCTACCATGCGGTTTTCATCTGGATTAGCGATCGCTCCTTTCTCCAAAGCTGCCATATCCGCAAACGCTTTGTCAAACTTCGGCCGCAACGATTCCACAAAGTTTTGATCAAACCGCATCCGACTAATATCTAGATACAGTCCTAGTCCCTCGTGGAAATATAACCAATCTTGGTATCGTTGCCAAAGTACCCTAGCATCCATAAGAGGGAAATCTCAAGTAAAGTGTTGGTCACACACCAGTTTAATGTAAGGTTCTGGCGATCCCTGCTTTGTCTTATACAGTTTGTAATAGGGAACGGGGAATTGGTCATTGGTCTAAGTTTTACCTTTTGTCCGATTCTTGCCCCATTTTAGACATCTGGCATAGGGATGACACGCAAAAACTTGACGATTTCACCCCTAATTTCTATGCCTATCAGATAATTATCTATGGTAAAGCGATAAAAAATACCTTCATTGTCCAATTTTCTTAAATTTGGGAGGTAATGCGGTTGCCATTTTTCCCCTAATTCCATGAATACAAAACCATACACCCGCTCGTAGGCAGCAGGTTCTAAACTTTTGAGGTCTAATAGAAAAGACCTGGCATACCGCACTTCTAGACTCACTAACTATTACCTTAACTACAAATTTAGCGATTCGCGCACCCGTATCTATAGGAACATTAACAGTTTTATGGCCTCGTCATGGGTTAGTATATCCCACGGTTGTTGCGATCGCTTACCTTCTTCCATAGCTTTAAGCATATAAAAGTCGAAATGTAAAGCCTCGGCTACATCCCAAACGCTATACAATTCTTCATCGCTTAATTGCTCAATCAGATGGTGCATTCTAATCCGCAGCAGGTTCATACTCATAATGTATTAGGGGAGGGAAAAGGGAACAGGGAACAGGAAATTAATTATTTTTCAGGTGTTGCTGAATTAAACAGGTATGGAATCCTGTAAATCCTTTAATCCTGGATATCCTGTATCCCTTACGGGAGGCGTTAGCCATTTCAGACATTTTACCTAATTAGCTACTTACACAATTAATAATTTCTATTTATGATTGATTATCTAGTTTTTCTCGCCATTTCTACCGCAATATTTAGCCTTTTCGCACTGGGACTCAACTTACAGTGGGGTTTCACTGGTTTAATTAACTTTGGTAACATTGCTTTTATGACTTTAGGCGGTTACACAACAGTTTTGTTAAGTTTAAAAGGTGTACCCCTGATTTTATCAGCAATTATTGGCGCAGTTGTCGCTGCTGGTTTGGGTTTAATCATCGGTCTTGCTACCCTCCGCTTACGAGAAGATTACCTGGGAATTGTGACAATTGGTGTCGGTGAACTAATTCGCCTGGTAGTAAATAACCAGGATTTACCAGTGGGTGATACTTGGGTATCTGGGGCTTTTGGTATTCAAAGTTATACTCTGCCCCTAACCACAACCCCTAATTTATTTTTGCGGTTAGTGATGATAGGACTGTTGACAATCCTAGCAATTATCACTTTGTTTTCCCTAAATCGCTGGGTAATGGCTTCCAAGAAATCACTGAATAATAATGCCATTAAAAGAACAAGCAACCAACAAGAATTTATTTCCCGTTTAATAGTCGGTATTTTATTGGGACTATTGACAACAGCGATTTATATTTCTGGGGTGATTTCGTTGTATAATTATAATCCTAAAGCGGGTTTGATGTTGTTGGTACTGATGGTATTGGCATTTGTGTTTTGGCGGTTAGAAATTTTAGTGCGATCGCCCTGGGGTAGAATACTCAAAAGTATCCGCGAAGATGAAGAAATCCCCAAAGCTTTAGGGAAAAATGTCTTTTGGTATAAGCTACAATCATTAATGTTAGGAGGAGCGATCGCTGGCATTGCTGGAGCCTTCTTTGCTTGGCAACTCAGCGCCATTTACCCTGATAACTTCCAACCCCAACTCACCTTTGATGCTTGGATCATGGTGATTTTAGGCGGTTCTGGCAACAACATCGGCACAATTTTAGGCGCAGTCATCTATTTCGCCTATGATGCCATTACAAGAGAATTTTTACCGAAAATCGTCCCCTTGGATGTAGAACGTCTAGGTGCATTTCGGATCATGGTCATTGGTTTAATTTTAATGGTACTAATGATTTGGCGACCTCAAGGTATTCTCGGTAAAAAAGAAGAACTCACCCTGGGAAAATAAGAATACAGGAATAGGGGGTGTCTGGGAGGACAATATTCATGGCTTATAGTGATTTCAAATTATCTGAAATGGTTAAAAAATTTAGCTTAACCATCAACGAAAAAGCCGATTTATTTGCTCATACACCAGAAAGAGAATCTAGTGATCTTCTATCGGCAATTTTAAAAAATAATGTGCCTTTAGCCTTAGCAATCAATACAGAAAAAGCCCGTTCCGAAATGATCATTGCCCCTGTATTGATTGAAATCAGAAACATTTTTATCGAAAAAATCAGTTTATTTTCAGGCGTTGATTTTAACGTAGAACCAGAACAGGGATTGAATGGAGTTTGTGATTTTATTATTAGTCAATCCCCAGAACAGCTATTTATTACTGCTCCTGTTGTCACGATTGTTGAGGCTAAAAATGAAAATATTAAACTCGGATTAGCTCAGTGTATCGCTGAAATGATTGCAGCGCAAATATTTAATCAAAAAGAAGGTAATTCTATAGATACGATTTACGGTATTGTAACTACAGGCAATATATGGAAATTCCTCAAACTCCAAAACCAATTAATTTACATTGACTTTAGTGAATACTATATTAAGGATATCAACAAAATCTTAGGGATTTTATATAGTTTTATGTAAGAATATAGGCTAATTTTTACAAGTTGCTATAGGGTTACTATTTGAGTTCTGAGTATAACATAATATGCGGGTTTTGTAAGGCATTGCCCACCCTACTAAATTAATATTATTCCTCCCCTGACTCCTGAATCCTGTTGAATTATGCTAAATAATCAATCACCCCAACCCCCCTTACTGGTAGCTACTGGACTTTGTAAAAGTTTTGGTGGCATCCAAGCAGTAAAAGACGCTAAAATAGAAGTCCTTAAAGGCAGCATCACCGGACTAATTGGACCCAACGGTGCTGGTAAAACCACACTATTTAACTTGCTTTCCAACTTTATCCGCCCAGATAAAGGTAGAGTAATTTTTGATGGTGAACCCATTCACCAATTACAACCCCATCAAATCGCCCAACAAGGGTTAATCCGTACCTTTCAAGTAGCGCGAACTCTCTCAAGGTTGTCAGTGTTAGAAAATATGCTGTTAGCTGCCCAAAAACAGACAGGTGAGAATTTTTGGCAAGTGCAACTACAGCCCCAGGTTGTCGCCAAAGAAGAAAAACAACTCCAAGAACGGGCAATGTTTTTGTTAGAATCGGTAGGGTTGGCGAAAAAAGCCCATGATTATGCCGGTGGTTTATCTGGTGGACAACGCAAACTACTAGAAATGGGTAGGGCGTTAATGACTGATCCCAAGCTGATTTTGTTAGATGAACCAGCAGCCGGAGTGAATCCCAAATTAATTGATGATATTTGCGATCGCATTATCACCTGGAATCGGCAAGACGGGCTAACCTTCCTGATTATAGAACACAATATGGATGTGATTATGTCCTTGTGCGATCGCGTCTGGGTACTAGCCGAAGGACAAAACCTCGCTACCGGCACCCCCGCAGAAATTCAAACCAATCCCCAAGTTTTAACAGCCTATTTAGGGCAATAAGTGATAGAAGGCAGGAGATAGGAGGCAGGAGGCAGGAGGAAGTCACGTTTAAAAACATGGGATTGAAGCAAGGGTGCTTTGTATTTCGTGCTACGCATCTTGATACAATTCTTGTTTTAAACTGGGCAATAACCCAGAACTAAAGTTTTTATTCATATTTCTTTCCTCCTGCCCTCTACCTCCTGCCCCCTTTCCTCGTTCTCAATAGACATCTGGTAAAAAAGTAGAGACGTTCCATGGAACGTCTCTACAAGGGTTCTAGGAAAAGTATATTTAATTTCTGGAGATGTTTAATGCCTCAAGATGTGAAAAATAGTGCAAAGTCGCGTTAAAATTAGTTCATGCTGCAAATTCGGCTGTCCATCGCTGATAACAGAGAAATAAATAAGTTTTGTCTGCTTGACTAGCTGCAAATTTGAGTTAGGCTGAAGGCTGATTGTTTTTCAGAAGGCGCTGCTATGACAGAAAAGATTAAAAGGCAATACTAATCTTACCCATTCTGCCTGATATTACTAGCGCCCAAACTGAATAGTCTGATACGACATCAAGAACAGTTATCTACTACCCTAGAAAAGGTAACTAATTAACCACCCAACAAATTGCTGGTAAATGTAGTTAATAGTTTACAATACCAGTTGGTGGTAAAATCTAAAGAAAATATAAAAGAGACTCAACTTATTGTGGTGTCTGGAGGAAAAAAGTGTTTTTGAGACTGGCACATCAACATCGACAATTTGTACAAGACTTGGTTATGAACCTGCAAGCCTTGGCAACTGTCCTGGAACGTCGGGGTTATCCTGCTTCTTGCTACACCTGTGGCGACCAAATGAACAGTGCTTCATTTATGGTTAGCTTAGGAGACAACCATCTAATTCGCTTCCTCGTATCCGACTATGGGATCACTTGGACGGAAATGCGAGATGATCGGGAATTGATGAAATTAGAAGGTGCTGAAGCAATTCATCAGTTACAGGAACTAGCTAATCTAATCAAACAATCTATGCAAACCACTACAGGTAATAAAACTCTTGCCAAAAAGTGATTAGCAATTCAAAAGAACCAAGGCTAGGAGTCAGGAGTCAGGAGTCAGGAGGAAGAATTAGAAGATAAGAACAGTATTAAATCTGGTCACACGCTGCACCACACTTGGCTACGTTCCTGGGGGAATTTTTGAATTTTGAAACAGCCCCTAAAGTCCATTGCCAATGAGAATAAAAGGAGACCAATAGTAGGGATGACTCAAATTATTACCGACAACTGTGGGTAGATTATTATTTTCTCTCTGCCATTTTCCTTTAATTAAGGCAATTTGCGCTTGTTGTAAAGCTGCGGTTTTTGTTGTCTGGTTTGATAAGAGATTTCGATAAAAAGCACTCATTAATATCTGTGTACCACCATCATCCACAGACCAAAGGGAAGCAATAACAGCCTTGGCACCAGTTTTTTGGATTTGATAGCCAAAGCCTAAAATTTCTTCACCGTTGCCTAATATACCTCCTACGGCAGTCTCACAGGCACTCAACACCACCAAATCTACACGGGGGAGTGACCATTTTCTGACATCTCGGAGGTTTACGCGATCGCCATTGCCAAATAAAATAAAAGAATCCTCTGGTTTACCCTTAGCAAAAGCTGCATGAGTCGCTAAATGGATAATTGTATAATTTTCCATCTGGGGTACGGTCGCTTTTAAACTAAAAGCATCATTTAAAAGTTTCTTAGTTTGAGGAATTTTAGCGGATAAGTTTTCCACTTCCTTCTCTGCAAAGGGCAACCCAGCAAAAGCCACACGACGATTACCAAGGGGAACTACAAAACTACCTTCACTAAAAGCACCCGCTAAAACCTGTAAACTTGATTCTCGTGGGGTATTCAAGTTAATTAAACTAGCCGCAGTGATATTATTTACACTAAACCGTTCTATTAGCCATTGTTTACCATCAAACAAAGCTGCAAGGGGAATATACCGCAATTGATCATCGGGTGCATACATTAGGGTTTGGGTACCCAAAACTTTGAGATCATTTTCTATCGGTTTGATTAGCCAGTTATATAACTGATTTGCGGGTATTTTGGCGTTTTTAATAGGAGATCCTAATGATTGACGAAAAAGAGCGATCGTTTGGTTCAGTTTTTCTTGTGTGACAGCAACACGACGATGAATTGGTGGGGAATTGGGAGATACTACAACAAGTTCCAACCTATCCGGCAAAACCAGGGGATAGATAATTACAGATTTTTGTGGTAATTTCGCCAAACTAGCCTGAATTTCCTGCAAACTATTCAATTTTAAATTTTCTCCCTTGCTGGTGCGGCTAATTTGCTCCAATTGCGCCGTCACTGCGGGACTGGTGATAAACTGATTAAACTGGTCTAATAATTTTTGCTGTTCTGCTACCAGTTGGTCAAGACGTTGTTTTTGTGATGATGATAGTTGTGCAGCAGGAATTTCACGTAGTTTTGTCAATTCTTGACTTATAACTACACCACCATCTATAGTTTGATCTAACTTTTGTTTAATTATTTTTTCTTCTGCTACTATCGCAATACCCTTGGCAGTTCCTTCATTTCCAGAGACATTTTGCAGGTATCCCTCTAATTCTTCAATTTTGAGTAAATCCATAGTCCGTTGCGCTTCTGCAACACGTCCTTGTTGGAGTAATTTATCACCCAAAAACCGATATGTCTCAGCAACAGTGATTGTATAGGCATCTGGTTGAGGCAAGGAAAGGACGGACGGATTTAAGCGAGCCTTTTCGCGGTTAAGTAGACAATGCTTGTAAAAAAAGACTGCTAACTCAGGTTTGTTTTGAATATCAAATAAATAGCCAATATTACTATAAGTTTTACCTAATTGAACTATATCTCCTGATGCTTTGTTAAGGATGACAGCTTGCTGATAAAATTGGAGTGCTGGCAAATACTGACCTTGATTTTGGTATACTCTACCGATATTATTAAGAGTCATAGCTTCCTCGGTCTTTAATTCCGATTCTTGACTCAAGGTTAAAGCTATTTGTAACTGCTGTAATGCTTTCTTAAACTGACGTTGTTGAGATGCAATAATCGCTGTCTGATTTATTTTTGCGATTTGAAGGGCTAGGTTTAGCTGAGGTACAACCTCAACTTTTTCTCCATAATCAGATTGTTTTCTACCATCTGGGACTACTTGATGATTTTCAGAAAATGCTATTCCTACATCTAGAAAACTAAATACAGTAGCAGTTAAGATAGTAAAGAACCAAAAACGAGGTTGCATAATCACATATTTCCCTTAAATAAAGTATTCAAAATGTCTGAAGAAAAAGCAAGTCAACCACAATTACCACCAATGGGTGCTATTGACAGTTCCTTGAATAGTACCTTTGAAAATTGGTTTGAATATCCGGTAAGAGTGCAACCCCATCATACTGATTATGGGGGTATTGCGTGGCATGGTACATACTTGACTTGGATGGAGGAAGCACGGATAGAATGTTTACGGTCTATTGGGGTAGAATTTGCTGATTTAGTAGCGTTAGGTTGTGATTTACCAGTGGTAGAGTTATCTGTGCGCTATCACCGTTCGGTTCAACTGGGAATGATGGTGATAGTAAAGACCCGCATGGCTGAAATAACTGGTGTTCGCATTGATTGGGAATATAGTATTGTTTCGAGCGATCGCCAACAATTATATGTTACTGCTAAAGTGTCATTAGTTGCAGTTGATCGAGAAAGAGGCAAGATTATGCGTCAGTTACCTCCTGATTTTAAAGATGCCTTGGCTAAGATTTCTTCTTCACTCAAGTAAAAACTGTTTTTTTTACTTGTTAAAATTTGTTTGGGATAGTGTTTGAGCAAATTGGGTAATTTGCTGCCAAATATCTTGGGGGGTAATCCCAAAACCAATGTTTAATAAGATTAAAATTGCGGCAACAGTTAAAGCATTGGTGACGGTGGTTTTTAGTACCTTCCACAGAATTGTGAAGACGATCCAAGCGACAATTAAAGTGATAATCATAAGCAATTCAGATTTCAAAAATTAACATCAGGAAGAACTTGAGGGGTTTTGTTTGTAGACAATGGATTGATGTAAAACCAAGATTTGAGCTATACTTTTTCAGTATCTAGTTATTAAATAGTCATGGGAAGAAGTGAAAAGGACTATTTCCTAGTTTGGAGATGGGGAAAGTTGAAAAGCATTTTTTTACTTTGGCTGGCTTCTAGATACTGAGGACGTTCTTCGTAGAAATAGCCAACAACATTATACTATATTTTTGCAAAAGTAAGGTGATTAATAGATTATTTTGACAAAAATTTACAGCGAATTGTCATCAAACCTGGAACAAAAACCCCACCCCCAACCCCCTCCTCGCTTGCGAGGAGGGGGCTAAGATGTACCTTTAGGAATTGGAAATTGCTGTAATTTACTGCTTTCCCACTAAAAGAATTATAAAAGTCAAAAATTCCATCTCCCAAACTCTTACTCTCTGCGTCTCTGCGCCTCTGCGTGAAATAAAATCATACTTTCACTCAGCAAAACCTAATTTACTGTTCCCTCTACTTACCAAATCATAAAAAATTGCGGGTAGGTAAAATACCCACCCCATAAAAATTGCAGGTTTAACGCAGAGACATGATTTGGGAAGTTGCTAATTTTTCTGCTGCTGTTATAACTTCTTGTCTTGCCCAGCGATCGCTCTCTAGAATATCCTCTAAAGTGGGGTTTTGTTTGTTATCATCTTGATGGCGATCGCACACCGACTCGATACACCGAGGAATATCTAAAAAGTGGATTTTTTCGGCTAAAAACAACGCCACGGCTTGCTCATTGGCTGCATTCAAAACAGCAGGCATTGAACCCCCGTCCCTACCCGCAGCGTAAGCTAACCGCATACAAGGATACTTTTGATGGTCTGGTTCACGGAAGGTTAAATCACCAGCTTTGACTAAATTCAAGCGTTCCCAATTAGTATAAATGCGTTCCGGCCAAGATAAAGCATAAAGTAAAGGTAAACGCATATCCGGCCAACCCAATTGGGCTAAAACTGAGCTATCTTGTAACTCAATCAAAGAGTGAATAATGCTTTGAGGATGGATGACAATCTCAATATCATCATAATCTAAACCAAACAGATAATGAGCTTCAATTACTTCCAATCCCTTATTCATCAAAGTTGCTGAGTCAACGGTAATTTTTCGCCCCATTGACCAATTAGGATGTTTGGTAGCATCTGCAACTGTCACCTCCGCTAACTTTTCCACAGCCCAATCTCGGAAAGCCCCACCGGAAGCAGTGAGTAATATTCGCCGTAATCCGCCTTTAGGAACGCCTTGGAGACACTGGAAAATGGCAGAATGCTCGGAATCGGCTGGTAAGATTTTTACGCCGTGTTTTGCCACTAGAGGTAAGACTACTGGACCCCCAGCAATCAGGGTTTCTTTATTGGCTAAGGCAATATCTTTACCGGCTTCAATGGCGGCAATGGTTGGTAGTAAACCAGCGCAACCCACAATCCCCGTGACAACGCTTTCTGCATCACCATAACGGGCAACTTCAATCACTCCGGCTTGTCCAGCGAGTAAAATTGGTTGGGGATCAATATCTTGAATGGCGGCTTTGAGTTCTGGCAACTTGTCAACGGCGGAAATTGCGGCGATTTGGGGGCGAAACTGGCGAATTTGGGCGGCGAATAATGCCACATTACTCCCAGCAGCCAAGCCGACAATGCGGAACTTATCAGGGTGTTCTGAGACGATATCTAAGGTTTGAGTCCCAATTGAACCAGTAGAACCAAGAAGAGTAATAGCTTTCACAATTTTTTAACAATTTCAAGATAATGTCTAATATAAATTGCTAAGGACTCATTGATTTTAGATTAAATTAGATTTAAGTAATCCTACTTACAAGTTCAGACAGTGATCACGAAATTTTTATGCAAGGATGATTTTTACTTTCCGGCTGGTACATGGTTGGTGAGTCGGATATTTATTTGGACTGGGATGTTGGTGATTGCCCCACATTTGCCAGTGCCAAGGGATGGAATTGTACCGGATTTTGGCTGGGGTGTGTTTGATGCTTGGGATAGTGTACATTATAGAGCGATCGCTACTTCTGGTTACGAATTTATTAATGATGGCAAACAGCATAATATCGCCTTTTTTCCCCTATTTCCCTTAACTATCCGGTTGTTGATGAATTTAGGTTTGCCTTTTGAAATAGCAGGTACATTAATTAATAACTTGGCTTTTTTGGTGACACTTTACTATTTTTACTCTTGGCTAAAAAAACATTGTGGAATTAATACAGCACAATGGGCGAGTATAGTAATATCTTGGTGTCCCATGTCGATGTTTACCGGAATAATTTACACGGAAGGATTGTATTTATTTTTGAGTACCGCAACTTTGCGTGCCTTTGACGAAAAAAAATATAGTTGGACGGCTTTTTGGGGTGCAATGGCTACAGCCACACGTCCCACTGGTATGGCGCTTATTCCGGCATTAATTCTCGCTTCTGCAAAAGAACGTAAACCACCTATTGCCTATATTGCTAGTTTAGCAACGGCGACTGGAGTATTATTATTTAGTTTATATTGTCAAATTCAATTTAATGATCCTTTGGCTTTTATTGCTGCACAAAAAGGATGGCGGCCTTCTTTCGGTTTTGAATGGCAAGGCTGGTTAAATATGTTAATGCAGATTCCTTTTGGAGATAATTGGTATTTTGGTTGGGTGACTAATGCAGATGGCGGAATCAAAGATATTTGGCATCCATTATTGTTTATGATTGTTGTGGTTTATGGCGTGATTTTATGGTACAGACGTAAAATTATCAATAGTGCGATATTCTATACGGCTTATATTTCCTTGATCTTGTTATTAATTTTAGCAGAAGAACAGTTAATTAATAATTTACTGAACGTTTTTATGGTCTTGGGTGCTGGTTATTTGTTATGGTATTTACGCCAGAAACTAACCCCAGTTATGGTTACTTATGGCTTTTGTGGTGTTGGGTTATTATTATTTTCTGGGGGAATAATTTCTTTGAGTCGTTTAGCTTATGGTATTGTACCATTAAATATCGCTATTGGTGTGTGGTTTTCTCATCATCCCCGACAAGGATATTCTCTAATTATCTTATTTTTGATCTTATTAACCAAATTTGCCATAGGATTTGCCCAAAATCGTTGGATAGGATAAACTGTGGGCAATGCCCACCCTACGTGTATGCTCAAAACTCAAATAGGAGTCCTATAGATGGATTTTTAGGGATAAACAATTAGATTCAATTAAAGAATCTGGGAAGAATAAAATATTGATATTTATCTAGATTTTAATAATCTGATTTTTGTTAGATAGATTCTAAGACTTTCATTAAATATTTGTTTATCTAGGGGTTGCTAAATAAACCTAAAACTTAGATATATTAAGAGTTTGAAGGTTAAAAAAGTGAATCAGGTGAAAAACCTATCACTTGACCAAATTCAACTATATTCTTCTCTTCTTCTCATTCTTCCTCCGGTCACTGAGCGTCTTGTACTGAGCGAAGTCGTAAAGCCTAACGGCATAGCTGACGCTTACCGCGGAGCGTGGCGTTAGCCATAGTAAGCCGAAGTGCTGACTCCTGACTCCTGACTCCTGACTCCTAGCCCTAACCAAAAGACTTTTTCCGCAAACCCTATCTAAATGATTTACAGAGTTAACACACTACCCCTGGCCTCATCAATACGGGATATTTTTATTTGGAAGTTACCTCTTCCTTTACACGCCCCTGGGTGAGAAAGAAAAATATTGCCCTAATTACCATTATGTGATATGTAGACAAAAAATTCAAAAAAAATAAAGTTTATAGGAAATTTTCTTGATTAGTGACACAAGTTAATGGTATTACTTGATGCTATTGAAGTTATTGCTAAAACTTCCTGTTAAAACAAATTGGAGACTAAAACCTTGAAAAATTCAGGATTAATCAAAGCTGCGGCGGTCGGTTTAGCTGTTATATTGAATTGGGGCATGGGGCTGAGTGCCAATGCACAAGGAAAAACACTGGTAATTTATTCAGGTAGAGAACAGAAACTGATTGGACCATTAATTGAGAAAGCCAAGCAAGACTTGAAAATGGACATTCAAGTGCGTTATGGTGATACAGCCGAGTTAGCGATCGCACTATTGGAAGAAGGTAAGAACAGCAAAGCGGATTTATTCTTTGCTCAAGACGCAGGTGCATTGGGTGCGTTAGAAAAAAAACAGCAAACACTACCGATTTCTTCAAGACTACTAATCAAAGTCAATTCTCGCTTTCGTTCACCTAAAGGACATTGGTTAGGCATATCAGGCCGCGCCCGTGTAATTGACTACAATACCAATTTAGTTAAGAAGAACGAATTGCCCAGATCAGTTTCCCAGTTAACATTACCAAAATGGCGTGGTAAAGTAGGCTGGGCTCCAACTAACGGCTCATTTCAATCCTTTGTCACAGCCATGCGTTTACTACAAGGAGACGCGAAAACCCTCCAATGGCTCAAAGACATGAAAGCTAATGGAGTCAAAGATTACGGTAAAAACTCAGCCATAGTTGAAGCCTTGGGCAGGGGAGAAATACATCTCGGTTTGGTGAATAACTACTATTTGTATCGGTTTACAAAAGACAATCCTAACTTCCCTGTTGCTCACCACTACACAAACAGAGACGCAGGAGCGATGATTAACGTTGCCGGTGTGGCCATTAGCAAATCTACAGATCAAAAAACCGACGCAGAAACCTTTATTAACTACCTACTCAATCAAAGTTCACAAACCTACTTTGCCAAAGAAACCAACGAATATCCTTTAGTACAAGGCATTCCTGCACCATCTAAACAAATACCGCTCAATCAATTAAATGTTCCCAGAGTCAACCTGACGAACCTAGATGATTTACCAGGAACTCTGAATTTATTACAACAGGCAGGAGTTTTGTAGAAATTGAAATCGGTTCGTCCTCCATTATTTTTGATTTTAGCAGCCGGGGTAGTAGCGATCGCCATTGCTCTACCTTTGGTATACTTGGTCGTACGGACAACAGGCATCGGTGGTAAAGAACTATGGGAACTCATCACCCGTCCCCGGAATATCACCGTTTTCTTCAACAGTGCAGCAATGGCAGCAACAGTCACATTATTTGCCACCATCATCGCCGTACCGTTAGCATTTTTAACAGTCCGCACAGACCTACCAGGGCGTAAATTTTGGTTAATAGCCACCACATTACCCCTGGCTATTCCTAGCTATGTAGGCAGTTTTGCCCTAATTGCCGCCTTAGCACCAAGGGGCAGCTTCTTACAACTCTTACTGCAACCATTGGGAGTAGAAGAATTACCTTCAATTTACGGATTTCCAGGGACGGTCTTAGCCATTACCTTATTTACCTATCCATATATGCTGTTAAGTGTGCGTTCGGGGTTACAGGGGATAGATCCATCCCTAGAAGAAGCCTCACGCAGCTTAGGCTATAGCAGCCGAGAAACCTTCTTCCGCGTAGTTTTACCCCAATTGAAACCATCAATGATTGCGGGGGGATTACTCGTAGCCCTGTATGCCTTACGAGACTTTGGCACACCCTCCTTAATGCGGTTCGATGCCTTTACGCGAGCCATATTTATCCAATACAAAGCCAGCTTTAACCGTAACTCAGCCGCAGCCTTAGCATTAATGTTAGTGACATTGGTATTAATGATCTTATGGTTAGAATATCGAGTGCGATCGCGTGCAGTGTATTATAGTCGTGGTTCAGCCTCCCTTCGTCCCCCCAAAATTGCCAAACTGGGAATTTGGAAATGGCCAGCCTTTGCCTTTTGTCTATTAATTACCAGCTTAGGCGTAGTTTTGCCAGTCGGTATCACCTTATTTTGGCTAATCCGTGGACTCAACGGCGGTTACAACTTTCCCAACCTACTTCCCAGCATCATCAATTCCATCTCAGCCGCAGCCCTAGCAGCCCTAGCCACCACCATCTTTGCCCTACCCGTAGCCATCCTTTCAGTCCGCTTTCCCAGCAAAATCACCGCCATCATCGAACGCTGTTCATACTTAGGATTTGGACTACCAGGCATTGTTATTGCCCTATCTCTAGTATTTTTTGGTGCTAACTACGTGCCATTTCTCCATCAAACTCTACCAATGCTAGTATTTGCCTATTTAGTTTTATTCTTACCTCAATCAGTAGGAACAGTCCGCACATCGCTATTACAAGTCAGTCCCCAACTAGAAGAATCAGCCCGTAGCTTAGGTAGAAACCCCTGGCAAACCTTAAAAGAAATCACCCTACCCCTAGTACAACCAGGAGTATTAAGCGGAGCAGTCTTAGTATTTTTAACAGCCATAAAAGAACTACCCGCAACCATGTTACTAGCACCTATAGGATTCAGCACGCTAGCAGTGCAAATTTGGCAAGCCACAGAAAACGTTGATTTTGCCGACGCAGCAGCAGCATCCTTGTCCATGCTTCTAGTTTCTATCGGTTCAACCCTATTAGTCCTCTCTCAAGAAAACATCAAAGGAGAATTAAAAACTAAAAATTAGTAGTAACTCAAGTTGCTATACTAGACACAGATGGGAGATCAACTTTTACAAGATCGCAAAAGTCCATTTTCCCACCATGTTTAGTATATCTAAAATGAGGCTGAGTAGTCACGCTCATCAATGCCGTTGAGGATAAAGCCGTTGCTGCCATGATTTTGTTTTTTTGTGTTGTTTTTAAGCATTGAATTAAGTTTTATCTAACGTCATGACAATAGTTTCAACTACCAATGGTAATTACTCTCCTAATTTCATCAGTCCGAAACCCGATCGCCATTGGTCGGCGAATTTTTGGTAATATTGCTATGTCATATAATTCGGTGACTACTCCTTCAATGTTGAGAGAATGAACTATATCCCCTGTTTTTAGGTCGATAACTAATAACCCACATCTAGCTGTGGTGTCTTTGGCTGCTAGTTTGTCGTCTAAGGGTAAACGACTGAGGGTTTTAGTATGTCGTGACTCAGAAATGCCCACTATGGCAAAATTATGATGAAATGCTAGTCCTCTTTGATAGCCAGGACAAAAAGCTATGGCTTCAAATGTTCCTGTTTCTAGGTTTGCATAGCCAAATTCCCCTGTACCGGAGTTGAGTAACCACAATTTCCCCTGATACCACCGTGGTGAATGGGGCATAGATAGCCCTGCTAAAACTATTTCGTTACTCTCAATATCAATGAGACAACCGCCTTTTACGCGCTTTTGTCGCCATCCTTCCGCTACGTCTGATTGACTAATGACGCTGACGTATTTGGGTTTACCATCTTTTAATGCCAAGCCGTTGAGGTGACATCTATCTTCGGCTGCTAGTTTGGTAATGAAGGGAGGTTGCCAAATTGGGATAAAACTATGGGTCTGGCTGACGGTGGCTAGGCAGCTAAATAGGGTATTGGCAAAAACTATTTGTTGGTTGTTGTCTATTACGATGTCGTGAATATCTAAGTCGCCGGTAATGTAACCTATTTGGGGTAAATAGATGGCATCGTGGTCGTTGTGGGTTTCTCCAGGTGCGAGGGTGTTTTCAAATCGCCACAGTTGGTATAGGGTGCTGATATAGAGGCTGTTACCGTTGCTATATAAGCCCATACACCTGTCTAGGGTGCGCTCAAATACTGCTAGTTTCCCGGTTGTTTCTAAACCAATAAAAAACACTTTACCTGCTTGGTAGGTGGTAAATACGAGGCCGAGGTGCTGTTCGTATAACCAGGGAACGAATTGCCGAGAAGCTGTGATTTCTAGCTTAGGGGCTGTTGTTTGCATTTTATATTTGTGTATTTAAGTATTTGTTTTATCTTTAAATCGCATTACTACTACAGCTAAGATTATAGGACTTACGCACTGTACAAAATGCAAATGAAATGATATGTATAAACGAAATTGTCTAGTTTATGGCTTTTGGAATCACCTATTAGTGCGGTGCGTCAGATAGAGGAAATCTGTTAGATGCTCAATTATCGGGTCTGACGTGGTTGGTGAGCTTGCCGAACCACACCCTACAAGAGATAAAATCCATAACCCTTATGTCATAGATTCTGTGAATGCGTAACTCCTAGATTATTACACTAAACTGTCTAGCCAATTTTCATCAAACCATAACAGTGCCATTATAGCAACGCTAAAATGTACATTAACGGTACATTATTAATTATATCAACTGAAATCATCGTTTCTACCTATTCATCGGCCACAGACACAACATCATGAGTGCAACTGCTACAATTTATCAAAATCCCCTTCTTCAAGGCAGAGGTTTACCACCATTTGCAGACATTAAACCTGACAAAGTAGAATCAGCCTTTAGCCAACTATTGGCAGAATTAGAAACACAGCTAATCACCTTGGAAGCTAATGTACAGCCTACATGGAAGGATTTAGTAGAACCTCTCGACAAAATTACAGAACGACTATCCTGGAGTTGGGGTATCCTCAACCACCTAATGGGTGTAAAGAATAGTCCAGAACTACGCACAGCCTACGAAAAGGTTCAGCCTCAAGTCGTGCAGTTCATAAACACCCTGGGACAAAGCAAACCTCTCTACAATGCTTTTAAATCCCTCCATACCAGTGATACCTGGAAAACCTTAGAATCAGCCCAGCAGAGAATTGTCGAAGCAGCAATTCGAGATGCACAATTGTCTGGTGTGGGTTTAGAAGGGGAAGCAAGGGAGCGCTTCAATAGTATTAAGATGGAGTTGGCTGAACTAGCTACCAAGTTTTCTAATCATGTTCTCGACGCGACCAAAGCCTTTAGCCTTACCCTCACCAGTAAAACAGAAATTGAAGGCTTACCGATTAGTTTACTCAGTTTAGCCGCCCAAGCTGCCCGTGCTGAGGGAGAAGAACACGCTACCCCAGAAAATGGACCTTGGCGCATTACTTTAGATTTTCCTAGTTACGGGCCTTTCATGCAGCACAGCGCTCGCAGGGATTTACGGGAAAAACTTTACAAAGCCTATGTTACCCGTGCTTCTGAGGGAGAATTTGATAATAAACCTTTAATTGAACGGATTTTAGAGTTGCGTCAAGAACTTGCTAAATTAATTGGTTTTGAGAATTTTGCTCAACTGAGTTTAGCTAGTAAAATGGCCGAGAGCGTACAAGCAGTAGAAAAGCTGTTAGAAGAATTACGCCAAGCTAGTTATGATGCTGCTGTGAAAGATCTAGCCGCACTTAAAGCCTTTGCTAAAGCTAAGGGTGCAGGAGAAGCTGATAACTTACAACATTGGGATATCAGCTTTTGGGCAGAACGTCAACGAGAAGAAAAATTTGCCTTTACTGAGGAAGAATTACGTCCTTACTTTCCCCTTCCTCAAGTTTTAGATGGGTTATTTTGTTTGGTGAAGCGGCTGTTTGGTGTGACAGTTACTCCTGCTGATGGTCAAGCCCCAATTTGGCATGAGGATGTACGCTATTTCCAAATTGCTGATGAAAATGGTAGCGCGATCGCTTATTTTTATCTAGACCCCTACAGCCGTCCTGCGGAAAAACGCGGTGGTGCTTGGATGGATGCTTGCATTCATCGGGGTAAAGTCACAGAAAATGGTATAACTATTGTTCGTTTACCTGTTGCTTACTTGATGTGTAATCAAACTCCACCAGTAGATGGTCAACCCAGTTTGATGACTTTTGATGAAGTGGAAACATTATTTCACGAGTTTGGCCACGGTTTACATCATATGTTAACCAAGGTCGATTACACTGGTGCAGCAGGTATTAATAATGTAGAATGGGATGCGGTGGAATTGCCAAGTCAGTTTATGGAAAACTGGTGCTATGATCGCACAACGTTGTTTGGTATGGCTAAACACTACGAAACAGGTGAATCACTCCCAGAACATTATTACCAAAAGCTATTAGCAGCCCGTAATTACATGAGTGGTTCTGCTATGTTACGGCAAATTCACATGAGTTGTGTGGATTTAGAATTACACTACCGCTACAATCCTCGTGGTGAAGAAAGTCCTACGGATGTGCGTCGTCGTCTAGCTAAAACTACAAGTGTTTTACCACCATTACCAGAAGATGCCTTTTTATGTGCCTTTGGACACGTTTTTGAAGGTGGTTATGCTGCTGGTTATTACAGTTATAAATGGGCGGAAGTCCTTAGTGCTGACGCTTTTGCAGCTTTTGAGGAAGCAGGTTTAGAAAATGTAACAGCCATCCAAGCTATAGGTAAGCGCTACAGAGATACGGTTTTGGCTTTAGGTGGAAGTAACCATCCAATGGAAGTGTTTAAATCCTTCCGCGGTCGAGAACCGAGTACAACTGCTTTACTCAAGCATAATGGTTTGTTTTAGGGGGGAATAGGGGGCAGGGGGCAGGGGGCAGGGGCATCACAAAAATAATCTGTGATTCATCCATTCATCCGCGTTAATTTGCGTTAATCTGCGTTTAATTCCTCTTCCATCTGTAATATTATTTCTCCCCTTTCCCCCCTTTCCTCCTGACTCAAGGTTGATAACGCAAACTAAAGGAAAAACCTTGATCTTGAATATTATTCGTTCTATCTTGAAGATCAACAAATGGAATACCATAATCTAACCGTAAGATCAGATGATCGATTCCTAAAGCTTGATTCCATAATAGACCTAAACCGGCACTACCCAGAAATGTTTGCTCTCGTGGTTGATTGGGATTATCTGACTTACTCCAAACATTCCCCACATTGACGAAGGGTATTAGCTGAATTAAGGATAATCCAGAAGCATCACGCTGAACTGTGATCCGATCTTCTATCGCTATGCGAAAACCATTGTCTCCAGAACGAGCATTTTGTCGATAACCGCGAATAGATTGACCTCCCCCGATTAGGAATTGTTGAGATGGTAACAGACTATCTGGGGTAAGTTGCAAGTCTGCTTGAATCAAGAGAAACTGATTATCACTAAGTTTTTGTAACCTTTCTATTTGCATTAACCAAGTAAAAAAACGACCATCGGGAATTGGTTCATTATTTGTGGTAGAATTAAATAGGTCAACGCCAAAATTGAAGCGCGATCGCCCTGACCAAGCTCCTTGAACATCACGTTTAATATACTCTTGACCAAAGGTAATTACACTGGTACGACTCACCCCATCTTGATCAGGTCCTATACCAAATGGGGTTGGTAGTTGATCAAATATAAAAGTTTGGCCATCTTGATAGGTAAATCCTAAAGATAAAGCCAACTCTTCTTTAGTGGATCTTACCAATGGTTGACGATAATTAATAGCATACAAGCTCTGACTAGCTCGAATCCCCAAATCTTTAAATTCTGACTCAGTAATTTTGCTATTATTGGGTGCGACTCTAAACTGTAGCGTCCCATTCATCGGGTTAAGGGGAACTTGATATCGCAGATCGAAGGATTCAGAACCACCTGTCGTTGAGCGATAATAGGAGGCTTCTAGTTGATCTGCAAATTGACTCAAGTTAAGATGCCGTAATTCTACCCCTAATCTTTCACCACCAATACTAGGAGGAGAATAGTTATCTACATTCAAGTTTACACTAAAAGGATCGGTTTCTTGAACTCTGACCACTAGGAGACTTTGACCAACTACCCCCGTTGGACGTAAACTAGCTTCCACATTATTAAATAGTGGATCAAGTCTCAGCAATCTCAGTTGTTCTTCTAACTTTTTACTGTTGAGGGGAACACCAGTACCAGATTGAATCCGATCAATAATATAGGATGGGTTTATGCGCGGTTTTCCTTCTACTTTAATAGTTGTTAATTTACCTTCAATTACTCGAATAACTGCAATACCATCAGGATTAGGTTCTTGAGCAACGATCGCTCTAGAATTGAGATAATCATTATTCAAATAAAGTTGGGTAACTGCATCAGCAGCCAGTTTGATCTCCTCTAATATTAATTCTCTCCCCGTAAATGATTTTACAGCCTCCTGTAGTTCTTGGGAACTAAAAACTGTACTATCTAAAATCTGAATTTGCCGGACATAAACCCCTTTAGGTGTTACCGTTGATGGAGTATTGATTTGATCTTGATTGTTATCTGGTGTCTGAACGGTAAGTGGTACTGGTAAGTTAGGATTCAAAACCTCACTTTCACCACCTATAACTTTTACTCCTGGCATCAAGATCATAAAGAGTGTATGTAGAAGCAAAAAGGTATATTTCCAATTAAAAAGCTGATTTATCTGTACTGACTGCACAGCAGTTTCCAACCCCGTACTATTTTTTGTGCTTTTTTTCATATCACTTGGTAAAATTATGGTTTTAACGTATACTCAACACGGATTAATCATTTGATTCTGTGGGTAAGATTTTAGCATTGCTAAACCCCTACAAATCTGGGTTTTTCGTCATTTTGTAAAAATCCATGTCCCCACCGTTTTTAGTATAAATGCCAGGGAAAAGAAGTTGATTTTATCCTGATTAACTGACTTAAAATACAGGGATGAAAAAAATAACTTGTAACATTAAGGCAGTAAATACCTGGAGATTGCTGATAGCGTACTGTAAACCATATAAAGATAAAACGGAGATATATCAAGAGTTTGAAGGTAAAAAGGTGCAAGGATAAAGGTTTGAACCACCAAAAACCTATCATTTAACCAGATTCAAGACTATTGTTCTATTCTTCTAATTCTTCCTCCTGACTCCTGACTCCTGACTCCTGACTCCTAGCCCTACCTGTACTTATTGACGACAAGATTAGTTTGACATTTAAATGTTAAAAAAAACATAACTAATTATATAATTAATAACGACTGTTCATCAGTGAAGTTTCTAGCATTATATTCTAAGTAGCAGACTGAAAACTAGGAAGTGTTTCCATGTTACGACTGATTTCCATTGTCACCATTAATTACAACCGGGAGCATTACCTGGGAAAGGCGATCGCTAAAATTCTACATCAACTTATTCCCTATATTTTCCCCCTAGTGGGAGTGATGAGTGCAGGAATAGCCCAAGCACAACAAATTACTCCCGCAGTCGATGGTACAGGCACAGTAGTCAGTCCCAATGGTAATACTATTGATATTCATGGTGGAACAACTAATGGTGCTAACCTCTTCCACAGCTTTCAACAATTCGGCCTCCAACCAGACCAAATTGCCAACTTTCTAGCCAATCCTACTCTACAAAATATCCTTGGTCGAATCACCGGTGGCAATGCCTCTGTGATCAATGGCTTAATTCAAGTAACAGGTGGTAATCCCAACCTATACTTGATGAACCCCGCAGGTTTTGTTTTTGGCAACAATGCTAGTTTAAATGTCCCCGCATCCTTTACAGCCACCACAGCCAACGGGATTAGTTTTGGTGGAAGTTGGTTCAATGCCAGTGGCGTTAACAATTATACTAATTTATTCGGCAATCCCGACGGTTTTGCCTTTACCAGTCAATCAGGAACAATTATCAACGCTGGTAATCTCGATGTTAGGAATGGACAAAGTTTAAATCTATTAGCCGGCTCAGTGGTGAATACTGGGCAACTATCAGCACCAGCAGGGCAGATATTAGTTACATCTGTACCCGGTGGAAATTGGCTGCGTTTGAGTCAACCAGGAAACTTGCTTAGTTTAGAAATTCAACCCTTTACAGATGGTGATAGTCAACCCCATAATTGGACTTTACCAATAGCCTCTTTACCCCAACTCCTCACAGTCGGTAACACAGGCTTAACGGCCAAGACTGATGGCACAGTGGAACTAACAAACTCCAAAATCCAAATTCCCACTGAACCCGGTACAACTATTGTAGCTGGAAAAGTTGATGTATCTGGAGAAACAGGCGGGACAGTCAATATTTTAGGCGAAAAAGTCGGATTAATTGGGGCAAATATTAACGCCTCTGGGGTTAATAATGGCGGAAATGTCCTAATTGGTGGTGATTACCAAGGTAAAGGAACAGTCCCCAATGCTGCTCAAACTTATATTGATGGTAATTCGGTAATTACTGCCGATAGCCAGTTAAATGGTAACGGGGGAAAAGTGATCGTTTGGGCTGATGATACTACCCAATTTTGGGGAAATATAAATGCTCGCGGAGGGGCGAATTTCGGTAATGGTGGCTTTGTAGAGGTATCGGGTAAAGAAAACCTGATTTTTAGGGGGAACACCGATTTAAGCGCGACCCAAGGGACAATAGGAACACTTTTATTAGATCCCACAGACATCAATATTATTGCCGGAACAGGTGCTGCCCAGGATGAATTTTTACCGAATATCCTGCAAAACGATCTACCTGCGACCTTTACAATATCTGAGCAAGCCTTGGAAAATCAGAACGCAGCGATTACACTCCAAGCTAGTAATAACATTACCATTGGCGATGGTATATCTTTAAACTTTATCAATAACGATAGTACAGGAGGAGCGATCGCCTTCATAGCCGATGCAGATGGTAACGGTGTTGGTGCATTTTCCATGGATCAAACCCAATCTATCAATAGTAACGGCCGAGCGATCGCTATTTCTGGAGCTAGTTTATCCCTGGGAACTATTAATACAACTTCCCGTGTTTCCGATAGTGGTAACGTCACCCTAGCCGCCAGGGGTAATATTTCTGCCGGTGATATTATTACCACAGGTGCAGGTGGCGAAAATCAAGGAGGAAACATCACAGTCAATAGCAGTGGTGGGGATATTACCTTAGCAAATCTCTTCACCAACACCGTTGATCCTAATAGTGATGCCACAGCCGGAGATGTAGAAATTACAGCAGATGCAGGCAGTATTACCACAGGAGAAATCAACACATCCATATCTCAAGCTGCAAATAATTTTACAGCCAGTAGCTTTATATTAGAAAGTGGCGCGGTCAACTTAAATGCCAGAAATAATATCACCGTTAATAATGCTATCAATACCTCAGCAACAAACTTGGCCTTTGGTGGTAGTACAACATCTGTGATTGCAGGGGATGTCTCTTTGCAAACTACAAACACAGCAGGTAGCACAATTCGTTTTAGTAGTATCAATACTCAAGTTCGGGCTGATGAGATTAGCAATACTCAAGCTGGTAACGTAGAAGTATTGACCAATGGACAAGTGCAAGGATTAGGAACAGTCCCAGACACAACAAGTGCGATCGCTACTGGTAAAATAATTAATACTGATAACCTAATTTCTACCTTTGGCGGGACAATCACCATTCAACATGACGGAGGACCAAATAACGTCCCCTTTATCGTCGGTGATGCCAGCATCAACGGTACAGCAGCAGCAATTAACGCCGGGGGTAGTTCCATCATCTCTACAGGTAGCTTTCCAGTATTACCAAATGGCGGAAATGCTCCTGGTACACCCCAAGGCATCACCATTACCTCTGTCAACACCCCTCCCACAATTGCTTCCACCAATTTAACCACATCATTAATTAACGCCCTATCTAGTGATGTCAATCTTGATAACACATCAATATTGATAGACCAAATGCTGCAAGGGACCCTCATTCAAAGCAACACAGTTTTAGGCGCTGGAGATATTGTAGACCCTAGTCAACCACTAACATATACACCACCAGTCAATGTCACCGGATCAATTAATGCCTTCACAATTCAAGCTAGTGACGGCGTTTCCCTCTCCACACCACTACAAATAACAGTTAACATTCCCACACCACCAGTCACACCGCCACCAGTCACACCAACCCCAGTCACACCAACCCCAGTCACACCAACCCCAGTCACACCGCCAGGTATTGAACCCTGTAGCCTCTTTTGTAACACATCAGCACCGCCAAATTTTACTCCCCCTCCCCCCATTACTAATAATATTCCTATTCCCAGAGTAGATTTTAGTCCCACACCCGATGACAAATTTACAGCACAGTTTGTTAGCAAATTAGGACTATCAAATCCTCCCACCCAAACACAAGATCAAGCTCGTGATGTTGCCCGTAAAATTGAAGCTGCCACAGGCATTAAACCAGCATTTATTTATATTAGTTTTGCTCCCATAGAAACCATACCTCCAACGGCCTCTATCCAAACAAAATCTAATAAACAGTTACAACCCTTAATAGAAAAAAACACTGACGAACTAGAAATCATAGTCGTCACAGCCACAGGAAACCCCATACGCAAGCGCATTTCAGGAGTCACAAAAGCCCAAGTCATGAAAGTGACTAAAGAATTTCGTGACCAAATCATAATTCCTTACAATCGCCCCCGCAATGGATACTTGGCACCAGCAAAACAACTACATGATTGGATCATTGCACCGATAGAAGCAGATTTACAAACACAGGGAATCAAAAATCTCGTATTCTTAGCCGATATTGGCTTACGTTCAACTCCAATGGCCGCACTTCATGATGGTCAAGGGTTTTTAGTCGAAAAATACAGCATTGGTCTAATGCCAAGTTTAGCCTTAACCAACACCCTGTATACAGATATTAAAAATTCCCAAATTCTGGCCATGGGAATTTCTCAAAGCACTCAAGGTCAAGAACCATTACCAGCAGTACCAATAGAATTGTCAACCTTAGTCTCTAAACTCTGGTCAGGAAAAATATTTTTGAACGACCAAGCTACCTTAAAAAACTTACAAAGTATCCGCCGTCAACAGCCATTTGGGATTATTCACATGGCGACTCATGCCGATTTTAGCCGTGGTTCTTTAGATAATTCCTATATTCAACTCTGGGAAGACAAGTTACGCTTAAACCAAATCCGGCAATTAGGTTTAAATAACCCCCAAGTCGAAATGATCGTATTAAGTGCTTGTAGAAGTGCTTTAGGAGACGAAGAAGCAGAAATCGGATTTGCAGGTTTAGCAGTTCTAGCAGGTGTAAAAACCAGTGTTGCCAGTCTTTGGGCAGTGAATGATGCTGGTACAGCCGCCTTAATGACCAAATTTTATGAGGAATTGAAAACAGCCCCTATTCGTGCAGAAGCCCTCAGACAAGCTCAGGTGGCTATGGCTAAGGGGCAAATTTATTTACAAAATGGTCAAGTACGGGGATTGGAAGAAAGAACTGGGATTGTGCCTTTACCCGTTGATGCCTTAGAACAACCTAATGAATCTCTATCCCATCCCTATTATTGGGCAGCATTCACAATGGTTGGTAATCCTTGGTAAAAATAGGGAACAGGGAACAGGGAATCGGGAACAGTAAATTAATATTAGACATCTGGAGAAAATAAGATGTGCGTTTCTTCTAGTCCTTGTAGAGACGTTCCATGGAACATCTCTACAACCTTGTTAGGAAATGTCTATTATTAACTCCCTTTCCTCCTGACTCCTGACTCCTGACTCCTGACTCCTTAAAATTATTTGGTTTCAGTGAAATCAGCATCAATTACATCATCACCAGAAGGGGGAGCAGAAGCACCATCTTCTGGTTCAGCACCACCACCGGCACCAGCACCAGCTTGTTGATAAATATTGCTACCAACAGCAAACAATGCTTGTTGTAACTCTGGTGTCAACTTCTTGATTTGCTCATCATCTTCTTTAGCGACAGCATCCCGTACTTCTTTGACCAAACCTTCAATTTTGGTTTTGTCAGCTTCAGGAACCTTATCACCTAATTCTTGTAATTGCTTTTCAGCTTGGTATGCTAAAGAATCAGCTTGATTTTTGCGTTCAATCTTCTCACGGCGCTCTTTATCACTATTGGCGTTTTGTTCAGCCTCTCTCACCATCCTGTCAACATCATTTTTATCCAGGGTGGAAGCGCCAGTAATGCTAATAGACTGTTCTTTACCAGTACCTTTGTCTTTAGCAGTGACGTTGAGAATACCGTTAGCGTCAATATCAAAAGTTACTTCGATTTGAGGAACGCCGCGAGGTGCTGGAGGAATACCATCCAAACGGAATGTTCCTAAACTCTTGTTATCGTTAGCAAATTCCCGTTCACCTTGGAGGACGTGAATTTCTACATTGCTTTGACCATCCACAGCAGTCGAGAAGACTTCTGATTTCTTGGTAGGGATGGTGGTGTTGCGGGGGATAATCTTAGTCATCACACCACCCAAGGTTTCTACACCCAAGGATAGCGGTGATACATCTAACAACAAGATGCCTGTGACATCACCAGCTAAAACACCCGCTTGAATAGCAGCACCAACAGCTACCACTTCATCAGGGTTAACGCTTTGGTTGGGGTCTTTACCTAATACCCGTTTCACCACATCTTGCACGGCGGGAATCCGGGTAGAACCACCAACTAGGACGACTTCATCAATATCGCCTTTGTTTAATTTGGCATCTCTAAGAGCATTTTCTACAGGGATGCGGCAACGATCAATCAAGTCCGAGCAAAGTTCTTCAAATTTGCCGCGAGTCAGGGTTGTATCTAGGTGCTTGGGACCATCCTGAGTTGCCGTGATAAATGGCAGGTTGATTTCCGCTTGGGTGACGCTAGAAAGTTCAATTTTGGCTTTTTCTGCGGCTTCAGTTAGACGTTGTAAAGCTTGTTTGTCTTTACGCAGGTCAATACCTTCGTCTTTTTTGAATTTTTCAGCCAGGAAGTCAACTATTTTTTTATCGAAGTCGTCACCACCCAAATGGGTATCGCCAGATGTAGCGAGAACTTCAAATACTCCATCACCAACTTCTAAAACTGATACGTCAAAAGTACCGCCACCAAGGTCAAATACTAGGATGGTTTCGTTGCTCTTTTTATCAAAGCCATAGGCTAGGGAAGCGGCTGTAGGCTCGTTGATAATCCGTAGAACTTCAATACCAGCTATTTTACCAGCGTCTTTTGTGGCTTGCCGTTGGGAGTCGTTGAAATAAGCGGGGACTGTGATTACTGCTTGAGTAACGGTTTCACCCAAATATTTACTTGCGTCTTCTACTAATTTGCGAAGGACTTGAGCGGAAATTTCTTCGGGAGAAAATTGTTTACCAGCGCCGGGGGAGTCGAGTTTGACGTTACCGCCACTGCTGAGTACCTTGTAGGATACTTCGGTTGTTTCTTTGGTTACTTCATCATAACGACGACCAATGAACCGTTTGACCGAATAGAAGGTGTTTTCGGGGTTCATTACCGCTTGGCGTTTAGCGATTTGACCAACCAAGCGATCGCCATTTTTGGCAAATGCTACTACTGATGGTGTGGTGCGAAATCCTTCGGCGTTAGCGATAACTGTGGGTTTACCACCTTCCATCACTGCTACGCAGGAATTTGTCGTACCTAAGTCAATTCCAACTACTTTTGCCATTTTAAATGCTGGCTCCGTATAATTACAAATGTGGGATTATTAAGACAGTAAATTTTGAACTAACTGATCAACAACACCAGCCAGTTCGGGATGGTTTAGCTTTACTGGGGTGTAAACCACAGATTAAGCTGAATATATATACTGAAACTCAGTTATAGTCAGTCCATGAAGGGTGGTTTCCCGTACCTTGGTCAGGACGGTTAATTTTAAAGGTTGTTTTTAGTTGATTCATGGATTCATCTGCTGTCACTCTGACTAATGTATGAGAATTAATACTTTCACGAATTGGGGTGAACCGTAATATTCTAGTCGTGTTTGCCGTCTATATCACTAATTACTACGGATTTAATGATTTTACGGATGTGTTTTTTAATAACTCACGGATTTTTTCACGCACACTCATTAAGATTCTACCGAGATGATTTTCACCGGTTTTATCTGCACCACAACCCCAAAAATAATCTGTGGGTGAATCTTCTATCAAAAATTCATCACCTGTTAATAATAGTATTTCTCTAATTTCAGCATGGGTAAGAAATTTTTTAAGTACAGCTTCTGCCATGATTTGGGTTTTGACTAATTCCCAATCAGTACGGAGTTGGTAACAGCTACAGCGTCCTAATCTAGCTGCTTCTTCTGGAGTAACTGCTGTATGAATTAAAGGTATAATTACTGCGTCTGGACTGCCGACAAATTTTTGAGCTTGATAATAATGTTCAACTGTTGGCCAGTGAGTACCCTCTATTTCGATGGAATGAGGAGAAAAGTTAGAAAAACAGCCATAGGGCTGCCAAGCTTTGTAAAAGTAAATCGTCATTGGAAAATTGCTCTTTTATATATCAAATTTTATACTTGCTGACCGACAAAGTGCATCAAAACTGCCTACTACGTTCTTGCTTTACTCACGATAGAAGATATGGGATATAGAATTTTTGGCCTTGGGTGCGATATTTGTAATCATTAGTTAGATAATGATACAAAGGCATGATGTTGATAATTGATCTTTATCATCCTCGCATTAATCCTCTAATTCTAAAAATCCTAATCTCATGTCTACAGATGCTTTTGAAAAAACAAGTTGGAGTTGGCAGTTTTATTTGTTTCAACAACAAGTGGGACAATGGTTAGAATACCAGTTTTCGCGTTTTGAACGGGTATTGCCAGAATTGCCCTCTGGCTGGTCTATTAGTCCTTGGGTAGCTGATTTATTAAAACTTTTGTTTTGGCTGGTTTTAGGCTTGTTTTTAGTGGTGATAAGTTGGCGATTATGGCAGGAGTTTAGTCCTTATTTATATTCTTGGTTAGCTGGGTTGGAAAATTCCCATGTTTCTCAGAGAAAGGTGGACTCTGGGGAATCGTCTATAAGTTTTTTGTTAACTAGGGGACATGAATTTTATTTGCAAGGTGACTATCGTGAGGCTTGCAGGTATGTATATTTAGCTATGTTACAACAGTTGCACGAAAGAGCGATCGCTCTCCAACAACCCAGTCGCACAGATGGAGAATATCTGCAATTACTCAATTCTATCGTCTCCCCCATCCAGGGTTATGAAACCTTAATTACTATTCATGAGCAGTTGTGTTTTAATAATACTGACATTTTGCCAGAAAATTATCAGCAGTGTCAGCAAGCTTATCGAGAACTTTTTAATTAAATACTACAATCATTCTTAAAACTATGAAACGCAACTACCGCGTTCGTTGGCTGGGAGGAATCGCTTTAGCAGCAATCATTATACTAAGTTTAATTGCAGCGCCACAAAGCAAAATTCTTAGTGGTTCTACTTACAATGTTGCCCCCGATGGGTATGGTGCTTGGTATGCTTTTATGCAAAAACAAGGAACTTCTATTCAACGCTGGCAAAAACCTGTGAGTGATTTTCCACCAGCAGAAACGGGTGTCACTCTACTACAAGTGTACAGTAATTTACAAGAACCAATTATTTACGGAAAACCAGAAGAATGGGTTAAAAAAGGCAATACCTTAGTAATTTTGGGAGTAAAACGGCCAGTTACAGCAGCCAGATTTACGACTTTTCAACCATCAACCGTTGGTGATATTAAAATTGATACCCGCCGAAGACATAGAAAATCTAGTGAAGAAGAAATTGTTTTGAGCGATCGCTATGGTGCTATTGTTTGGGAAAAAGATTACGGTAAAGGTAAAATCATCTTTGCAATTACCCCCCATTTAGCCGCCAACGCCTATCAAGATAACACAGGCAACTTCCCCTATTTAGCCGATTTAGTCACCAAAAACAGCAAAAAAATCTTTGTTGATGAATATATACATGGTTACAAAGATCAAGATGTCAAACAAAAAGAAAGAGAAGGCGATTTATTAAATTATTTTGCCAAAACTCCCGTATTATTAGTATTGTTCCAAGCAGGTGTATTATTATTAGTCTTGATTTGGGCTAAAAATCAACGCTTTGGTAAACCAATCACCTTAGAAACGCCCATAATAGATAACAGTCAAGCCTACATCCAAGCCTTAGCCGCAGTATTACAAAAAGCCGAATCTACCGACTTTGTACTAGAAATACTAGGGAAAGAAGAACAACATCAACTGCAAAAAGTTTTGGGACTAGGCCAAATACCCGTAGAAAAACAAGTTTTACTCCAAGTTTGGGAAGAAAAAACAGGTATTAACCCAACAGAACTAGATACAGCCTTAAAATTACAAAACACAAAACTCCGTATAAGTGAACAACAACTGTTAAGCTGGTTAAGGAAATGGCGCACCATTAGAGAAACTATAGCAGGAGTCAGGAGTCAGGAGTCAGGAGTCAGAATTAAAACCCTGTTGTGAAACGAGTTTTATCAATGGCTTACGTCAAGCTGCGCTAACAATTGATGTCCTAACCACCTTGGCGGTTGCTATAAGAATTAAGGACTTACTGAATTGGGTTATCAAACTCTTACTCTCCGCGCCTCTGCGCCTCTGCGTGAACTAAATCCATACTTTTATTCTCAATCAATATGAACGAAACCCATCCCATATTAATCAACCTTGGTAAAGAACTTAACCAAATCGTTGTCGGACAATCCCATCTAATTAAACAGTTGCTAATCGCCATGTTAGCCGGTGGACACGTCATTTTAGAAGGAGTACCGGGAACAGGTAAAACACTTTTAGTCAAAGTATTAGCGCAGTTAATTCAAGCAGATTATCGACGAGTTCAACTGACCCCAGATGTGCTACCATCAGATATAACTGGGACAAATATTTTTGATTTAAATAGCCGCAATTTCACCCTCAAAAAAGGTCCCGTTTTCACAGAAATGCTACTAGCGGATGAAATTAACCGCACTCCCCCCAAAACCCAAGCGGCTTTATTAGAAGCAATGGAAGAAATGCAAGTTACCTTAGACGGTGAAAGTTTACCTTTACCGGATTTATTTTGGGTAATTGCCACACAAAATCCCTTAGAATTTGAAGGTACTTATCCTTTACCAGAAGCGCAGTTAGATCGGTTTTTATTTAAGTTAGTCGTAGATTATCCAGATCAAGCAGCAGAAAAGCAAATGTTGCTAAATCGTCAAGCGGGTTTTGCAGCCAGACGTTTAGATATTGCCAAGTTAAAACCCATTGCCACTGTAGCAGAAATATTGCAAGCCAGACAAGCAGTTAAACAAGTTAAAGTATCGGAAGCAATAGTTGATTATTTATTAGAAATAGTCATAAAATCCCGTCAATATCCTGATTTAGCGTTAGGTGCATCACCTCGTGCTGCGGGTGCTTGGTTACAAACTTCGCAAGCAGCAGCTTGGATAAATGGTAGAGATTTTGTCACCCCAGACGATGTGAAATCAGTTGCTTCACCATTATTGCGTCATCGTTTACTTTTGAAACCAGAAGCAATGCTAGATGGTTTACAAATTGATGCCATAATTTCATCAGTAATTAATCAAGTTCCCGTTCCCAGATAAAGACTTTCGGTTAACAGTTGATTGGAAAGATGATATAGCGATTCTCATTCAAGTGAGGTACAAGCAGTAATAATTAAACGCAGATAAACGCAGTTAATTTTGTACTTCATTAGACTAGGAAATGCTATGATGGCTGCATCTGAAGGTTATTAACAAGGTGACAATGCCAGCAAAAGATACTTACCATGATGCAGTCAAAAAAGCTTTAATTAAGGATGGGTGGACGATTACTTTTGATCCTTATCCAATTAAATATGAAGAAGTTAAATTACTTGCTGATTTAGCTGGTGAAAAAACAATTTCTGCAACAAGAGAAGGACAAAAAATAGTTATTGAAATTAAAAGTTTTCTGAGTCGTTCTCCCATGCGTGAATTTGAAACAGCGTTAGGACAATATCTCATTTATCAAACCTTTCTTTCTCTTACGCATCCTGAGTATAAAGTTTACTTAGCAATTGGTGAAAAGATTTATGAAAAGTTTTTTGAACAAGTTGCGATTGAATTAATTTTACAAAAATATCAAGTTTCACTGTTGGTTGTTGATATTAATAAAGAGGATATTATCAAATGGACAAGCTAACTCATTATCAAAATCTAATCAAACAAATCCTCACTGAATATGAAAGAATATCAGCACAAGTACCTGATCCTGATATAGATGAGGTGTTAATGTTTGATGATCAAAGAAGTCAATATCTTTGGTTTAATATTGGTTGGAAAAACAATAAACGAGTGAAAGCAATTTCGGTTTATGTTCGCATTAAAAATGAGAAAATTTACATTGAGGAAGATTGGACTGAGGAAGGTATTGCAACTGAGTTATTAAGGGAAGGTGTACCAAAAGAAGATATTGTTTTAGCTTTTCATGACCCTGAAACTCGTAAATTGACGGAGTTTGCTGTAGCTTAGTAAGAACAGGATTTTTTGATATCATATAGCTTAGAGTGAATCTTGATGGCTCACCTAAATGTTATAATAGTTTATTACCAGGGTAAACAACGCCAGCAAAAGATATTTACCATAATGCGGTTAAAAATGCTTTAATTAAAGATGGTTGGAGGATTTTAGCTGATTCTTACTTTTTACAATATGAAGATGCCCAACTTTACGCTGATTTACTTGCTGAAAAAACCCTATTAGCTGAACAAAATAATCGTACTATTGTTGTTGAAATCAAAAGTTTTATTAGTCCTTCTCCGATGAGGGATTTTGAATTGGCATTAGGACAATATATTTTATATCGTGATATTTTAGATTTGTCTGAAAAACATTATGCCATTTATTTAGCTGTCAAAAATACGGTATTTGAGAGCTTTTTTCAAAGAAAATCAATTCAAGCCATTATTAAACGCCATCAAATAGAGTTTATTGTTTTTAATCACGAAAAAGAGGAAATCGTATCATGGATAAGCTTACAAGATATGGAGAAATAATAAAAAAAATCTTGACAGAATATTATCAAATTGTTGAAAAATCTCCTGATTTTCACCCGGAAAATTGTCTAATTTTTGATGACAACAATCATCATTATTTTTGGCGTAGTATTGATTGGGTTAACCAAAAAAGAGTTAATAATACTCATG
>NZ_JAYGHC010000035.1:56170-61218 GCF_034932285.1 Cronbergia sp. UHCC 0137 | reverse complement strand
GCCTATATGTTGGCTTTACAAGTATCTTAGGCAAGCAATGTAGAGGCTGAGTGATGTATGAATAGCTAAAAACAAGGTGAGAATCACGGATTAGACAGATTATACAGATTAACTATCTATCAAAATAATAGACAACTAAAATCCGTGAAATCAGCGTAATCCATTTAATCCGTGTTCAGATGTTTATGTTCGTATTAGTCTTTTAAAGTTAATTAATCATTCACTAGCTTTGTTAGCGGCTCGATTAGCACGGGCTTCGGCTGAATTCATCACCTCTTCCATGTTTTCTAACACTTCACCGGGGTAATTTTCTAAAATTTTGGTAGATATTGCCACTCTACCCTTACCTTGATCTAAATCAATAATTACAGCTTTAATTGGTTGACCAACTTGAAAAACCTTTTCTAAAGAGTCAATGAATTTTTGGCTCACCTGCTTGATGTGTAAGAGGGCGCTACCTCCTTCAAAATCAACAAATACACCAAAAGGTTTAATTCCTGTAATTTTGCCTTCTACTAACTGACCAATTTCTAATAAACTGAAACTACTAGAACGAGTGGCTATGCGTTGAGAAAGAATGAGTTTTTTGTTATTCCGGTCTACATCTAAAAAGCCAACGGTGAGGGCTTGACCTTTGAGTGCTTCTAAGTTATCACGTTCTTGCAGGTGCGATCGCGGAATAAATCCCCGCAAAGATTGTACATCTACAGTCACACCACCTTTATTCACACCCATCACGCGCACTTGCACAGTTTGGGAATTTTCCTTCATTTCTACCAATTTATCCCAAATATGCTGAATTTCTAACTGTTTTCGAGATATGGTAACTTGACCCTCCGCATCTTGCTCGCGGATAATTAAAAATTCCATATTTTCCTGCATCGGCAACACTTCCGATAAATCGGTTACTGCTCTCAAAGCAGCCTCATCACGAGGAAGAAACGCCGACGATTTGCCACCAATGTCTACATAAGCCCCATCATGGTCGATTTGAAATACTTTACCATGTACAACCTGACCTTTTTGAAACTGGTAGTCGTGTGTTTCCAGTGCTTTAGCAAAATCGTCCATTGTGAAGGGCGAATTAGCTGTTTGAGAAAGTTTCGATTCAGAATTCATGACTTTTGACTATAAGTTGTTATTTGATCTGATGTCACTAGAGTTTTATTTAACCTCTAACAACATTAGATTTGCTGGAAGTAAACAAAACCCTGGTTTTGATTCAGCATTTTTACACTGGCAAAACATTGGTAAAAAGTTGTTTCACCTGCTCCCACCCATCAGCAGCAGCATTAGGATTATAACTGGCACGACGGTCACAAAAAAATCCGTGTTCTGCTCCATCGTAACGAAACACCCGATGGGAAATGTGGTATTTTTCTAATTCACCCCTGATCTCCTCTATATGTTCTGGGGGAATACTGGGATCTTCCATGCCAAAAAATAGATAAATAGTACCTTGAATATCTTTGGTACGGGTAATGCTAGGATCTCCTCCCCCTGGTGTGCGGGTGGGAATCCCTGCACCGTAAAAGGCGGCTGTTGCTTTAATTTCCGATAGGGTGGCAGCTAGATATGCTACATGACCACCAAAACAAAAACCAATACAGCCAAAGCCATCTTTTTTGACTTGGGGGAGGGTTTTTAGGTAGTCAAGTGCTAATTGAATGTCGTTTAATAGTTCGGGGGCTGTTGTTTGTGACCAAGCGTATTGTTTGCCTGTTTCTATGTCTTGGGGGGTATAACCAGTTTCGTAACCAGGGGCAATACGTTCAAATAAGGAGGGAGCGATCGCTATGTATCCCAATTTAGCAATTCTTTCTGTTACATCCCGAATATGAACATTCACACCAAAAATTTCTTGCAAAACCACAACTCCTGAATACAGACCAGGTTCTTTGGGTTGAGCTAAATAAGCATTTATTTGGAGGTTATCTTGAATAAGTTTAACCGTTTTAGTCTCTATTGTTGATTCTGTCATCATATTTTGTACCAATGCTCTATCAATCTTTGTTATAACTATGCCAGTAAGCAACTCTAGCTGAAAAAGTTTCACCCTTGCATACTGGTTTTTATTGATGATGCAATTCCGTATTCAGCCAGATAGTGACATTCCCTCCTCTACTCAATTATTTAATCAAATTCGGTTTGCGATCGCCTCTCGGCAATATCCACCTGGATTCAAATTGCCTAGCACCAGGGCTTTAGCCATGCAAACAGGACTACATCGCAATACTGTCAGTAAAGTTTATCGTCATTTGGAAGAAGACGGACTGGTTGAAAGTCTGGCTGGTTCGGGAATTTATGTCCGCGCTCAAGGTCACGAAGGTGGTAGTCGTCTCCAATCTCCCATTCTTCATCAATACCCAGAGGCTTACAAAGTGGTGCAGAAAACCCTGGATGAATTGCTCTCTCAAGGTTGTTCTGTCAATCAAGCGCGGGAATTATTTCTAGCAGAAGTTGACTGGCGTTTGCGTTGTAGTACCAGAGTGCTGGTAGCTGTACCAACTCAAGACTTGGGGGTTGGGGAATTAATGGTGGATGAGTTGGAAGAATCCTTAAAAATCCCCGTTCAACTGGTAGCAATGGAAGAATTAATCGCAGTTCTAGACCAAACTACTTCTGCTACCTTGGTTACAAGTCGATATTTTATCAAAGAAGTGGAGGCGATCGCTGCACCAAAAGCCGTGCGCGTAATTCCCCTAGATATCCACGATTATGGCAAGGAAATAAATTTAGTCAAAAATCTCCCTAAAGCTAGTTGTATCGGCATTGTCAGCCTTAGTCCGGGCATTCTCAGAGCTACGGAAGTCATCCTCCATGGTCTACGTGGAGACGAACTACTGGTGATGACTTCCCAACCAAAGGATGCTTATAAACTTCACGCCCTAGCTAGACGAGCGGAAATTATTTTCTGTACCGATCATACCAGCCTTTCTGCCATCCAAGCAGCTTTGCAAACTGTGACAGAAGAATTAATTCGTTTACCCAAGGTAGTTCGCTGCGAAAACTATATCGGTAGTCACTCAATTAATTTACTTAAACGAGAATTGGGTTTAATCTGACCATTTTTGTTAAAACTAATTGAGTCACTTAGAGGGATTTAATATTTCCTCAATTCTTGTTCTGATAAACCAGCATAAAATCTTTATTTTTGGCTCATTATCAATAATGAACTGTTCAGAAATAAAAAGGAAATGTGAATAGTGTGTATTCAGTTCTGAAACTTTTTATGCAATACCAACCATTCTAACACTATATCAAGTATTAAGCAATACCATAATCTGTATAAGGGCGTTTGTAAGGAGGATGCAGTCCGAGAACTATATCCTCTCTGGGAACACCCATTTTTATTAACTCTTCGGCTGGATTTTCTTCTGTTAAATTTTGTTGTAACCAAATTTTGCCGTTTTTAATATCGAAGTGCATGACAGTCATATAAACACGATTTAAATGTTCCCAACCAACATTCATCCACTGGTAATGATCACGTTCTGTATCAAAGACAAGTTCCACATCTACTTCGTCGGTTGAAATATCATCTTTGGCGTAATCTGTAAGTAATGTTTGAATGTATTCTCGATATTTGGCTATTTTATCCATTTTACAATTACCTCGTTATCTGGTTCATATACTACATTATAAATTTTATCATTATTTAATCTATTTAATACTTAAACTTGCCTAAGTGCGGGGTGGGAGATTTGTTATAACCAAATTTTGCCGTTTAACTGTGAATATAAAAATAATAACTTTGATAATTTAATATTATATTAAGTGCCAGGTAAAGTTTTTTTATCCAAAAGTTCTATTAACTCTTTGTTTTCTTGAATAAGTTCTTGATTTTGGTTATATAGAGATATATTCTTGTCTTTAAGACGATTAAATTCTTCTGGACAAAAAGGTTTTACTTTCCCAATTTCTTCAGGAAGTTTAGTTTTGTTGGCCTTTCCTTGATTAGACCCAGGAAAGAGGTTGTGTCCAGGGTCAAACCATACTATGTGAAAAGTAGTATCAAAAATAAAACCATGTATTCTTCCATAATTTTTAGCCACTCTCAGTTCAAAAGAATCTCTTGTCATTGCTTCAAACTGTTTTTGTAACTCATTTTCATCATTACCACATTGAGGAATTAATGAATTTTTAATCTTGTCTGGAAAAGAGCTTTGTGTTATTGTACTATCTCCTTTCCAATTAATAAACTTAGGATTTAATCTTTGATGTGTCTGCTCCTTAATTTCATAAACTGTTGCCATCTGTATTGCATCAAAAGCTTCAAATAGAAGTTGATAGTATTTTTTAGATAATCCATGAATAAAAAAATCTGCTGATTCCCAATCAATATATTTGAAGGAAATTTTTAGTTTTTCATGCTTAACTTGCTGATATGAATCTTCTGAAATAGATTTTATAGCGTTGTCAAATCTTTTTTTAGACACTTGTTATTTCCATGTATGGGTTCAACCTCTTTTTAAAGAATCTTTTCATTGATTCTTTAGATATAACAGCATTAGAACCTTCCATTTCCGGTAATCCTTTTCTAGCATCTAACCAGGGTTCTTCACGATGGGTCATTGTGATTAAAGCTGCTCCATCATATCGACCATACGCTTCAACAATTAGCTCAATAAATTCTTCTATTTCTTGTTCAATTTCTGGTACTTCAACTTCATCTTCTATACTTTTCCATCCATACTGTTTAAACTCGTGATATAAGTCTGGAATAACTGGTCCGTATGTCCACGCTTCAAAATCTTCCTGAAATAATGTTTCTCCATCATGAGTTGCCATATATATAGCCTGAACGTAGTAGCAAAGTTTTTGAAGTTTCATAGGACTTAGGCTTTCTTGAAAAAGCTCTCTATGACGTACAAGGATACTATTTACAACTTTTTTAAGGTTTTCAGAAATCATAATAAATTCCTCGCGATCAATAAGCGGAACTCGTTTTACTTTTTAAAAAGATTTAGGCAGTCCAGCCTGTTTCAAAACTGTATTATGTGTAATAATGTAAGTTGCTAGTTAGATGAAATAAGGTGCGTCAGAAA